>CALGVF010000134.1 GCA_937920115.1 uncultured Clostridia bacterium | reverse complement strand
TTTTCGGCTTAGTACATTCCGCCCATGCCGCCTGCGCCGCCTTGCGGCATCGGGGGTACGGGTTCGGGAATATCCGTAACTATGCTTTCGGTCGTGAGAAGAGTAGACGCTATCGAAGCGGCGTTTTGAAGAGCCGACCTCGTAACCTTGGTCGGGTCGATAATGCCCGCTTCAACCATATCTACGTACTTGTTCTTGTACGCGTCGAAACCGTAGTTCGGGTTCTTGCACCTTACGATGTTATTGAGGATAACCGAGCCGTCGAGACCCGCGTTTTTCGCAATCTGTCTTACGGGTTCTTCAATCGCTCTCAGGATAATCTCCGCACCTGTTCTTTCATCTCCCGACAATGTCTTTACGAGATTCTTAACGGCGGGAATAGCGGAGAGAAGTGCAGTGCCGCCTCCCGGAACAATACCTTCTTCGACAGCCGCTCTCGTAGCCGCCAAAGCGTCCTCGATACGAAGTTTTTTCTCTTTCATTTCGACTTCGGTAGCCGCTCCTACGTTGATAACCGCTACGCCGCCTGCGAGTTTCGCAAGTCTTTCCTGTAATTTCTCTCTGTCGTAGTCGGAAGTCGTTTCGGCAATCTGAGCCTTAATGGACTGTATTCTCGCCTTAATTTCGTTTCTGTCGCCTGCTCCGTCGATAATAACGGTGTTGTCTTTATCGACTTTAACCTGTCCGGCTCTGCCGAGCATATCGGGCGTTACGTCCTTAAATTCGAGACCGAGTTCGGAAGAAATAACCTTACCGCCCGTAAGAATAGCGATATCTTCGAGCATTGCTTTTCTTCTGTCTCCGAAGCCGGGGGCTTTTACCGCAACGCAGTTGAATACGCCTTTAAGTTTGTTTACGACCAAAGCGGCGAGAGCGTCTCCCTCGACGTCTTCGGCTATTATCATAAGTCTCTGACCCTGTTGAGCGATAGGCTCGATAACGGGGAGTATTTCCTGAATGGACGAAATTTTCTTATCGGTGATAAGAATCAACGGGTTGTCGTAAATCGCGACCATTTTGTCGGTATCCGTTACCATATACGCCGAAGCGTAGCCTCTGTCGAACGACATACCGTCAACCGTGGTGAGTTCGGTCTTCATAGTCTTGCTTTCCTGAATGGTGATTACGCCGTCTTTACTGACCTTTTCCATTGCCTCGGAAATAAGTTCGCCGATATTCTCGTCGCCTGCCGAAATGGACGCTACCTGAGCGATAGAGTTCTTCGATTCGACGGGCTTGCTGATAGATTTGAGTTCGTCCACGACTACGTCTACGGCTTTCTGAATACCTTTTTTAAGTACTATGGGGTTTGCTCCCGCGGCAAGGTTTTTAAGTCCTTCGCCTATCATAGCCTGAGCAAGTACGACTGCCGTCGTAGTTCCGTCGCCCGCTACGTCGTTGGTCTTGGTCGAAACCTCTTTGACGAGTTGGGCTCCCATATTTTCAAACGGGTCTTTGAGTTCGATTTCTTTCGCGATCGTCACGCCGTCGTTAGTAATGAGCGGGGCTCCGTATTTTTTATCGAGAACTACGTTTCTGCCCTTAGGTCCGAGCGTAATTTTTACGGTGTCCGCAAGGGTGTTTACGCCCGCTTCGAGAGCCTTTCTCGCTTCTTCTCCGTGTTTAATCTGTTTAGCCATAATTATCTGCCTCCTTATTCGATAACAGCCAAAGCGTCAGATTGACGAATGAGAGTATATTCCTCTCCGCCCACTTTGACTTTAATACCCGAATTTACAGGGTATAAAACGGTATCTCCGACTTTAACCTGCATTTCAACCTTGCCTCCGAACGCTTCCGTTCCGATTCCTGCGGCGACGACTTTGGCGGTCGTATATTTATCCGCGGAAGCAGAGGGAAGAATAAATCCGCTCTTCGTGGTTTCCTGCTTTTCTTTGTCATCGACTACTATATAGTCGAACAACGGTTTTATTTTCATTCTGTATACCTCCGAATTGTTTTATGTTTAGCACTCGCTTTCCGAGACTGCTAATACTATTATAGCCAAAACTTTCGCTTTGTCAATAGTTTTGAGTAATATTTGGAAAAAATTTTTTTCTTTTTCATAAAGATTATTGCAAGTTTCGTTATTATATGATAAAATATTGTAAACGAAGCGATAAAATATCGAGAATAAACGTTTTGAGGGAATATTTTATGGATAAATGGGATAAAAGATTTGTTGAACTTGCGGAACTCGTTGCGAGTTGGTCGAGTTGCTTTCAGGAAAACAGGCAGGTAGGAGCGGTTATCGTAAAAGAAAAGCGTATTCTGACCACGGGCTATAACGGAGCCCCGAGCGGAATAGAAAGTTGCAAATCGAGAGGATCGTGTTTAAGACGGGAACTCGATATCCCGAGCGGGACGAAACTTGAAACCTGTTATGCCGTTCACGCTGAACAAAACGCGATCGCTCAGGCGGCGAGACTCGGAGTGTCCGTCGAGGGCGGCACTCTCTATTGTACTCATCAACCGTGCGTTATATGCTGTAAAATGATTATCAACGCAGGCATTAAAAGAGTGGTATACAAATACGGCTATCCCGACGAATTTTCCATGAAATTATTTGACGAAGCGGGTATAACGGTAGAACAATTTAAAGGAGACGACTAAAAATGAATAACAATCCTATTGTAACTTTTAATATGAAAGGCGGCGACGTTTTTTACGTCGAACTTTATCCCGACGTCGCGCCGAACACCGTAAACAACTTTATTTCGCTTGTAAACAAAGGTTTTTATAACGGTCTTTGCTTCCATAGGGTGATAGAGGGCTTTATGATTCAGGGCGGAGACCCGAAAGGCAACGGAACGGGCGGTCCGGGGTATTCGATTAGAGG
>CALGVF010000133.1 GCA_937920115.1 uncultured Clostridia bacterium | reverse complement strand
CTTTTGCTCGCTCCGTTCGCAAAATCCACTCTCCCCAAAGGGGAAAGCAAGAAAAGGTTTTGAAAAGCGAAGGTAAAGGTACTTAATCGAAGCGTGACCGTAGGAGACGGCAGGTATAGAAATTACTAAAATCGGGGCTGAAATATTGTTTTTACGGAGGAAAAAATGAGTGATACGGCGGCGGTAATATTCGGACTATCGTTTATTTTCGCAATGACAACTTTGGGTTCGCTTCTTGCGTGCTTTATACCCGAAAGTAAAATGGGAAAACTGTTTCCCGTATTAAACGGTTTTTCGGGCGGAGTAATGACTGCCGCGGCAGTATGGTCGCTGATACTTCCGTCGCTCGAAAAGGGCGGCGAATACGCGGCGTTGAAAACCGCCACGGGAATAGCGGTCGGCGGGGCGTTCATTTTCCTCGTCGGACTTATGTTCCCCGAGGACGAAAACGGCGGTTACAAAAAATTATTCACGGCTATGACCGCTCATAACGTACCCGAGGGAATAGCTGTCGGGTTTGCGTTGGGCGTAGGCGTAATTTCGGGTCAGGGAGCGTATACGGGACTATCCGCGGCAATCGGAATAGGAATACAAAATCTGCCCGAAGGGGCGGCATTGGTGCTACCTGCAAGAAAGATATACGGTCGCAGAAAGTCGTTTTTTCAAGGCGTAATAAGCGGAGTTGTCGAGCCGATAAGCGGAATAATCGGCTATTTCGCCGTAAACGCGATGGGGCGATTATTGCCCTATTTAACGGCGTTTTCGGCAGGGGCGATGCTATACGTTGTATTTGCGGAACTATCGCCGAAAAGCGAAAAAGAAGAGGCTTCGTTTTCCGCGGGTGCGTTAATCGGTTTTATCCTGATGATGCTTATGGACGTTCTTTTAGGGTGATAGAATAATAGCAAATTACTATCAGTTTTTTTGTACGTTCGACCCGAAATATCAGTTTAACGGGTTATTCGATTTTTTATTCTTGTAAAGCCCTTGACTTTTCTCGTAAAATATGGTACAATTTACGAGAAAAGGAGACTGTATGAGAGAATTCGATTATAAAAAACTTGCAAATCGCAAGTGGGATAATGCGATTGTAGAGTATCTTGCCAAAATTCACGAAATGAAAGGACGGCAGGAAGTATATTTGTCGCAGAAGGAGTCGGAACTTGACAGACTCGTAGAAATTGCGAAAATTCAAAGCACCGAAGCAAGCAATGCGATTGAAGGTATAGGAACGACCGAAACGAGACTGAAACAGTTGATTTTGCAAAAGACCTCGCCGAGAAACCGCAACGAAAAAGAGATTGCCGGTTATCGCGACGCATTATCGACCATTCACGAGAGTTTCGAGTATATCCCGATAACGCCTAACTACGTTTTGCAACTGCATAAAATACTTTACTCGCACAATACCGAGGCGAATTTCGGCGGTTGTTTTAAAAATTCTCAGAATGAAATTTCGGCGGTAGACGAAAACGGAAATAAAACGGTCTTGTTTACGCCCGTATCTCCGTTTGAAACGCCTGCGGCGATAGAAAGTTTGTGTAAAACGTTCAACGAAGCGATTGACGACGGCTCGGTTGACGCGTTGCTGTTAATTCCGATTTTTATTCACGATTTTCTTTGTATTCACCCGTTCAGAGACGGCAACGGAAGAATGAGCAGACTTCTGACGACTCTTCTGTTATATCGTTCGGGATATTTCGTGGGAAAATATATATCGCTCGAAAATAAAATAGCGAAGTATAAAGACCTGTATTACGACGCATTATACGACAGTCAAATCGGTTGGCATGAAGGGAAAGACGATCCGACGCCGTTTATAAAGTATATGCTTATGATTATATTGTCCGCTTACAGCGATTTCGAGGAACGGCTCGCTTTGGTGAGTAAGAAAAAGACGGCGACGGAACTCGTTGAGAGCGTGTTCAAAATCAAAATCGGCAAACTCACGAAAGCAGATATTGCGGAACGTTGTCCGACCATATCCGTCAGTGCGGTAGAAAAAGCAATAGCGGCGTTGATAAGAGAAGAAAAAGTGCAGAAATGCGGTCAGGGCAAGAACACGTACTATGTGTTAATAAAATAATTATATTTAAAACAAAAAAACGGTTACGACGATTTTGCGTAACCGTTTTATTATTGCTAAATATCTATAACATATCCTTGCTTTCCCCTTTGGACGTAATTTTTTTCGTTGAAACGGAAGGCGTTATAAAAGTGATGGGCAACGCTTCCTCCTTCGGGGGAAGTGGCGGCGATAGCCGACGATAGGGGATAGTAAATGCAAAGCAATAAAAAAGTAGTAATTTATTGTCCCCTTCCGTCAAATCTTCGCGGAAAAACGCTCGATTTGCCACCTTCCCCGAAGGAGACGGCAATGTTTTTACCATTTCATTGGGCGAACATACCCCGAAGGTGACGGCAATCTTTTTATTCGTTTCATCGGGAGAGTTTGGATCAAAGGGGAAAGCAAGAGATTTTGTTTTGCTCTGACTACCTTTTTTCTTTACTTTCGTCGAAAGTCTTTGCATAAATATAAAGCAAAACCCGCGTCAAAAACTGACGCGGGTCTTTTATAAACTTTCGAGAAAATCGTTTAAAAGCGTTTTCTGTTTTTAAAGGTTGTTGCTTTTTTTGAGTTTTACCGTAGGGGACGGCGCCCTCGACGTCCCGAAATATCTTAGAAATGTTTGCATTTTTAAGAGTGTGGCATCCATTTTTTTTAATTTTTATCAAGTTTTTCAATTAAAGATTGTTGCTTTTCGGGCGGTAGTTCACGGAACAAAATAAGTAGTTTTCTTTCTCGCTTCGTCGCGGCAATCCTTTTTTTTCCTGCTTTTTTATCGGCGTTTTTATCGTTCTTTTTATCGTTCGCCTTTTTAAAATCGCCCCTCGTCGGGAATTCCGAGTAAATCATACAAACTTACGTTGTATAACCTCGCAAGTTCTATGAGTTTTTCATACTCGGGTCTCGAAACGTCGTTTTCCCAATCGCTCACGTTCGATTGATGTATTTTTAACTCTTTTGCGACTTCCTTTTGCGTATAACCGCTGTCGTTGCGTGCTTTTTTAAAGTATTGTCCGTAATTCATTAAAAATATTTTATCAAAAATGTGCATTGCACATTGACAAATATGTGCAATACACATATAATATATGTATGGAGAAATCTCAGCAAAACGAAAAACCGCAAAAAAGACAGATAAAATCGAAAAACAGGGTGACGAAACACGGCGAAGTCTTTACAAACGAACGTGAAGTAAAGGCTATGTGCGACTTGGTCTCTCAGGAATGCGACCGCATAGACAGTCGCTTTTTGGAACCTGCGTGCGGCGACGGCAACTTTTTAGCCGAAATTCTGACCCGAAAACTCGCCACCGTGAAAAAACTCTATAAGTCCAACCCTTACGACTACGAACGCTATTCCGTGCTTGTCGTAACGAGCCTTTACGGGGTGGATATTCTCGCCGACAACGTGGAAGAGTGTCGTGAACGGCTTTTTCGTCTGTGGGATAAAGAGTATAAGTCGATATGCAAAAAGTCTGTAAACGAAGAGACCGAAGAAGCCGTAAAGTACGTTTTCTCTAAAAATATATTATGCGGCAACGCATTGACTTTAATGTGCGTCGATGAAAATCAGCGGGATACGGGCGAGCCGATTATTTTCCCCGAGTGGAGTTTACTCGGAACTAAACTCAAACGCCGTGATTTTCGTCTCGACGTAATGCTTAAAGTAAACGATAAACCGAAAAACGGACAGCCGTCGCTTTTCGATATTCCCGAAGAAATACGGCGGTATATATCGATTAACCCGACGACTAACGAATATATGGCGGAGCCGATACGGGAATACCCGATAGTACATTACAGGAGAGTGACGGGGCTATGAACGATACGTTTTTAGATAATATTTACAAAAATAAAACCTTGCATACGCCCGACGTTCTTTTGTGCCTTGCGAATCTGAGTAACGACGAAGTATTCACGCCGCCCGACGTGGCGAATAAAATGCTCGACCTGTTGCCGCAGGAACTTTTTTCCGACCCGAATGCAAAATTCTTAGACCCTGCTTGTAAAACGGGCGTGTTTTTACGCGAAATCGCAAAAAGACTAATAGCAGGTTTAGCGGATAAAATTCCCGATTTGCAAACGAGGATAGACCATATATTTCACAATCAACTGTACGGAATAGCGATA
>CALGVF010000132.1 GCA_937920115.1 uncultured Clostridia bacterium | reverse complement strand
CTCTGGCATAGTCACGCGTTTTAAAGGCGGCGTATCGTCAGCCGAATTTGCCGAGTTTGCCGAGTTTATATCTCCGACTTCCTCTATTTCGTCTTTGAGCAAATAGTCCAAACTCACTCCGAACAGTTCGGAAAGCCGTATCATTTTATCTAAATCGGGAACGGCTTGCATTCCCTCCCATTTTGAAACGGACTGCCTTGTTACGTCCATTCGGTGAGCCAACTCCTCTTGCGACCAACCCGCCTTTTTTCTGAGCAGTATAAGTTTATCGGCGAAAATCATATATTCGTCCTCCCGTCGGTTTGATTTTTATACTCGTATTTTACCACTTTTTCGGGTTGCACGCCACCAACCGCCGCCTTTCAATACGTCAACCGACGGTTGCGTTTGCTTTGCATTTATGAAAACGACCTTAAAGATACCGCGTTCAGCCTATGACGATACTCTTTTTCTTGCCGTTTTTCTTTCGCGGGTACTCTCTGATACGCGTTACGAAATCGAGGTTGATTATCTCCTTTTCGCCCGAAGTTTTTTCGATAACCATACCGCCGTCGGCAATCTCTTTTATTACGCCTTGTATGCTCGCGTCGTTTGAAGTCACCGTATAGACGATACATTCTTTTCCTATAAATTGCTTTGCCAATTCTTTCATGCTAAAAATCTCCTTGTTTTGTTTTTTTCTGTTTAAAACGTGCCTTATCGCCGCGATTTTCCTTTGCCGCATTATCAAAGGAATAACTATAAGGACGAATAGGGCGAAAATTATAATAAAATATTCCATCGGTCGCCCTCGCTCAGGATATTTTGTTTCCCGTTTGGGAATATTTCATTGATTCTTTAAAGTACGCCGCCGTATTGACTATCCATATAAGGCAGACCGTAAGGGAAGGCAGGAAGCCTGTCTCGAATACGAGAGCGGACACGGCGAGCAGGGCGGATAATACCATACAGGCTATATTCGTCGCATTATAGGCTTTGTACGAACACTTGCCGACAATGATTTTCTCCGCTTCGTCGCAGTCGTCCATCCACTTTTTCCGGAATCTCATATCGTAGACGGAAGCCTTTTTTTCGGGGTTGGTACGTTTGACGGTATCTACGCATTTCTGCTGAATAATAATTCCTTCCGCTAAAATAGCGAAAAACGCGGCGACTCCGATAAAAAACACGACCGTTCTCTTCGGGTCGTCGAATATCTCCACCCCGCCCGAATAGGAAGCCGCAATGAGGAAATAGGAAAGTATGAGCGTTACGCTCGTAATCAGAATTACGACGGACAGTTTTCGGTCGATTTCGTCCGCGATATTTTCGTCTTCGCCGTCCCACTTTCCGAGCAGTTTTTTCGCTTTTATATAAATCGGAACGCAGACGGCGGGCGTGATTATCGCCGTCGCGACCATAAGCCACGGGGCGATATTCATACCGAAGAACGCCCCTGCGTTTTTCATTATTTCGACTAATTTGCCCGTACCGCCTTTCGCCGAACCGTAGCCCGAGAAATAGCCGATTACGCCGCCCGCAATTAAACACACGACTGCAAAAAGCAAGAATTTAGGCAACGCTTTCCTGTTTGCCCGTTTGATTTCGTCATTTTTCATTTCGTTTCCTCCTGTAAATAGAACACTTCTTCCACCGTAACGCCGCACACTTTCGCTATCGTCAGGGCAAGAGTGACCGACGGCGAATAATCGCCACGCTCGATCAGGCTGATTGTCTGCCTAGACACGCCGCACAATCTTCCCATTTCCTGCTGATTAACGTTCAAGGCGGCTCTGCGTTCTTTTAATCGGTTTTGTAATATCATTCAGCGTCTCCGTTCGACAAATATCCTTGTCTAAATGACAACTTTATTTGTCATAAAGTATTGTACACCCGACAATAACGTTTGTCAAGAGTTTTTACGAAAAAAATAAAAAAGTCTGTAAAAGGCGGGACGTCGGGGGCGCCGTCCCCTACGGCTCCACTTAACACTTGCCATAGGCAAATATAACTTTCGCAGAAAATATCACTTGCTGCAAGCAAATATAACTTTGCGAAGCAAAATATCACTCA
>CALGVF010000131.1 GCA_937920115.1 uncultured Clostridia bacterium | reverse complement strand
TAGTAACTATCAAACCTTTATCTTTTGCAATTACAAACAATCCGCTCGCTCCTTCGACAGGTCTCACAGTAAAGAGCGAGTTGCCGTCCTTATCCGTTGCGATAAGATAGGAAATGTTGCCGTCACCGTCGTTTACTACTACAAACGTTTCGGTCGCGTCGGTTACTTCCTTTTTCGCAAACGTACCGTTAGAGGTAAGTTCGTAAGAGTATTTTTTATACGAGGTGTTACCGTAAACATCTGCGGTAACTTCATAAACAAGATTTCCGAAATCGTCGTATACGTTTACAACCTTGTCGTCTCTATTTTCGAATATCGCCGCAATGCTTCCGTACCACATACAATCGCTGTCATCTCCGTCGTAATATCTAAGAGTTGAGAAAGCGTAAAGTACCCAGAAAGATTTCTTTTCGCCGGTTGAGTTACCTTTGTCGTCAAGTTTTACGCCGTCGAATTTTATTTCATAATATTTGCTTCCGTCTATCGTGAACGACGCGTAATCGTCGTACGTTCCGATATATACATCGTTGAAATCGTCGTCATGCTCGTCGAAAAGGTACATATTTCCGAATCCGTCGGTCTTTACGGTGTAATGATACAACGTAGTACCGTAGAAACTTTCAACCAAGGCAAGCGTCATATCTTCGGAGTCAACGTAACGCGTAAATTTCTTAGCGTTACCGCTTTTATCGGTAAGATTAAACGATCCTCTGTTGTCTACGACTTTCGCTATTCTCTCGTTATCGCCGCTACCGAACACCATTGTTTTTCCGTCTGCTTCGGTTACGAACGTTCCGAAAGAAACAAGTTCGCTATCGTCGTTATACTCACGGTAATAACAATACTCGGCTTTACCCAATCCCTCGGGAGCAAGAATATAAACCCTTATCACTCCTCCGAGACTAACGTCGGTAAACGCCTTATAACGCCAAGCATCGTCGGTTAAATCACCCGAATTTTCGGGAAGATTGAACTGAACACCCTTGTTTTCGGCATAAACCCATGTATACCAACCGTCGTCGTACGTTACGTTTACAAATTCATAACTATCGCTTCCGATCGTTACTTTAACGGTAAGATAATTGCCGTTTGAAGCCAATTTGCCGAAAACCGCTTTACCCGTAAGATTAGAGACGGTTACGCCGTTAAGCGAAATATCAGAAAGCATTACCTCGTAATCTTCGACTTTTCCGAATTTTGCCTTATCCTCAACAACGTTGGTCGCCGTGTATGCGTTGTCGCCGATTTTAATTTCGGCATTTCCGATTCCGTCAAGACAGAATACATTACCTTCGTTATAGGTTGTTTTCGTCTCAAAATGAGTATACTCGGGTTTTACGTCATACAAGGGATCATCCCATTGAGAATAAGTGTCTTTACTTTTTGCTATGAGTTCTATTCTCTTTATTTCGTTGAAATTCGAATCGTAATAAATCACGAAATACTCGTTATCGTCCGATTCTTCGAACTCCATATAGTACGTTCCTTCGGGGTCGTCGAGCCATTTTACATCTGCCGTACCCGCCTCGCCGAGAATCACTTTACCGACCATAACCGCACCGTATTTGTTTCTCGAAACGTAATAGGTGCCGACGTAATCCTTATCGAGGGCTCCCCAATATCTGTCGTAAGAAAGGTATAATTCAGCGTATTTTACCATAGGTAAAACATATGTGAAACCGTTCACCTCATATTTAAACTCATCGACCTGTAAATACAAATCCAATGGTTTACCCGAATAATCCACAAGTTCGGGGTGCCACAAATGAAGTATTCTCTGATTTGCGTAAAGCGGTTTCTTATGTTTACCGTACCTATCGCCCTCTGCGGTTCTGTTATATTCTTCTTCCGAAAGGAACTCGTAGTTCATCGGGTAGTACTCGCCGCAAGTCGCGCTGTACGTCGGCGTAGAACCGTTTCCGTAATCGACGGAAGATATAAACTGTTGATTTTTATCGGTCACGTTTACGACTCCGCCCTGCTCAAACTCGAATTTAGCCGCAACCTCGCCGTTTTTGTTAAACCAATAAACAGGAGCCGAAAGAGGCTGAGGAGTCACGATTTTCTCGCTGAGTGCGGGAAGAACGTCTTTATAGTCGCTTACACTGCTTGCAGGTACAAGGACGTTCGTTATCTCGTCGTAAGTCGCTTCGTAAATTATCGACGAGCCGCTCGGAGCGTCTTTCGTATCAATCGTATTGCAGAATGCGTAATTTTCAACTGTCGGAACCGAATCGCTACCAAATACAATCTGCGAAAGCGACATACAGTTGGCAAACGCTCTCGCTCTTATCGTCTTGATATTTGCTCCGAACGTGACCTTATAAAGAGCCATATTCGCGTAGAACGCCTGTTCACCGATTTCCGTCAGAGAATCGGGCAAAACGAGTTCGTCGTTTAACATATTATAGAAAAACGCGTTCCTGCCGATCTTTCTGAGTTTGTTTCCAAATTTTATATCCTGTATATAAGCACAATAAGAAAAACCTTCTTCT
>CALGVF010000130.1 GCA_937920115.1 uncultured Clostridia bacterium | reverse complement strand
AGAACTTCTTTCGCGTTCGTGAACATCTGCCATGCGGGGTGGTCGGTGCTTTCGCCCGCTACCGTAAAGGTTATTGTTTTAAGTTCGTAGCCTTCGCGTGCGGCAGTTACTTTACCTCCGGAAACAGTATAACCGTGATCCTGAAGCATATTCAGAATATCCTGAGCGCTCTCGTCATAAGCGTAATCAACATTATATCCTTCATCATCCGTAAAACTAAATGCCGAAGTTTCAAAATCAGGATATGCCCAAGATTGTTTGGACATGGGACGATAAATCTGCGAAGCAAGGTTGGTAGTGAAATACTCAACCGTCATAGCAGTATTCATCGACTTGATTATTGCTCTACGCATCCAAACATCGGGAACTGCGGCGGCATTTATACCTACGTAACCGTAACCGTTTGTATCTATCTGCGTCGAGGCAAGGTGAGAAATGCCGTTGACCCTCTGAATATTCTTATAGTTTGCGGTAGGAGTACCGACGTCGATTTCGTCTTTTTCAAGCGAATCGAGAAGGAACGACGAGTTGACTATCTTGTACTGAAAGTACTTGATTTTAGCGTTCTGTATAGGATCGGAAGGAATATTTTCGTCCAAGGAATCGAAATAGGGGTTTCTCTCGTAGTAAATACGGTTGTTCGATTTAAATTCTGTTTTAGTCGGGTATTTCGCTCCGTTAAGTCCGCCTTCTTTACTTGCCATATACGCGCCTGCGCCTACGGGAACGCCGAGTTTCTGAGAATCTTTTACGACGTTGTTCATAAAGTCGGTATCATTATACTTAACGCCGAAGTTATTGTTTACGTTCCATTCGCCATCGTTACCCGCGCCTGCGTAAGAATAATAATGAAGGGGGGCAACGGTGAACGAGAAGTTCCAAATTGCTTTCGGGTCGATTTTGTTAATCGTTATCGAAAGCATATCATGCTCTTCGTTCAAGTTGTACTGCGTTTTTGCGGTTTCGTTACGGAAAGACGTAGTCTTTTTGTAAGTAACACCGCTTATGCTTCTGACTTTTTCTTTGTTAGCCGAGGTCTCATCGATGATTTTAGTTCTCTCGCTGACTGTCATCTCATTGATGAGGTCGCCGCTGCTTCCGCTGTATGCAACCATCGTTGCGAGTTTATCGTATGCGAAGCCGAGTTCATAAGGTTTAGCATTATTCACATCAAAACTATCAGCCGTAACGTCGTCGCCGAAGTATGCGCTTTTAACGAGGTTAATCGCAAATTCTTTCTTCGCTTCCGCAGGATCCTTCGTCGGGTTGTCTGCAAGATATTTTGCAAGGTCGTCTTTTATATACTTATAGTCGTTTTCCCAATCGAAGTAATATCTGTATTTATAAACGCCGTTTTCATCTTTAATTTCCTCGTCTTTCGTCGATGAAGATTCTTGTCCGTTGGCGTCGATTTTTATATCTACTTTATCAATATTCTGTTTTCTCTTTATTACGCCCCAATTATAGAGGTAAAGTTGCCAATATTCGCCTTCTTCGTAAATGGTTTCTTTGATAGCCTCTTCCAAGGAACTCTGAGCGCTCTCGTAGTCTTTATTGATTTCTTCTTCAAAAAGAGGAAGGAAGTATTTAAAGTCGCTCTTTATTTCAGCTTCGTTACTATCGAGCCCCTCGGTGAACATCTTTCTCTGAGCGTCGGTGAAATTCGATTTATCGCCGTTTACCTGTTTGAGAAGATCTTGATTCGTAAGCCACTGAGACAAACGATTAAGACGGGTTCCCGCTCTCGTTGTAGCCTGATCGTCAATTTTTACATCGGCTTTATCGTCATCGTCCTGCGTTCTGTATTTTTTAAGACCCACTATATCGGTCGAATAAATTGTCGAACTACCCGAATACGCCGGATCGAGAAAGAGATAAAGGTTAAATAAAACGTCCTTTATCGTCAAGGGTTCGCCGTCGGAGAACTTGATACCGTTTTTGATAAGGAAATCATAACGGGTATACGCAGCATTATCGGGGTCGTTTGTCTCCGCATTGTTGGAATCGATAT
>CALGVF010000129.1 GCA_937920115.1 uncultured Clostridia bacterium | reverse complement strand
CCCCTCCTTTGAACTTTGTGGAGTTTCGCCGCAGGCGGCCGCGTTTAGCCGTTGCCTGCGGATAGAGGTTTCGTTACGCGACGGGTTTCGTTTCGATTATATAACTCTCTATGAAATCGCCGATCTTTATATCGTTGAAATTCTCGATGGAAATACCGCATTCAAAGCCTTGCGAAACTTCCTTGACGTCGTCTTTAAATCTCTTCAACTGATTGACGTTGCCCTCGCAAATCATAACGTCGTCTCTGTAAATACGGAGTTTGCCGTTTCTGACTATCTTGCCTTCGGTTACGTAACAACCCGCTACCATTCCTACGCCCGTAATTCTAAACGTCTGACGAACTTCCGCTTTGCCCATATAAATTTCCTGCGTTTTGGGCGCGATAAGTCCTTTCATTGCGTTCTTTACGTCGTCGATAGCCTCGTAGATTATTCTGTAAAGTTTTACGTCTACCTTGCTTCTCTCCGCCAACGCCTTTGCGTTCGCGTCGGGTCTTACGTTGAAGCCGATTATAATCGCGTTAGACGAATCGGCAAGCATTACGTCCGTTTCGTTTATCGCGCCTACCGCCGCGTGAATTACGTTTACCTTTACTTCTTCGTCCGAAAGTTCGATAAGCGACTGTTTGACCGCTTCGACCGAGCCTTGAACGTCCGCTTTTATAAGGAGATTAAGCACTTTCAGATTACCGTCGCTTATCTTGGAGAACAAGTCGTCGAGAGTTACTTTCTGAGACTGTTTTATCATGTTCTCTCTCTCTTTGTTCTTTCTCTCCTGAGCGACGAGTTTGGAAAGTTTATCCTGCTCTACCGCGTATATCGAATCGCCTGCGTTCGGAACCTCCTCCAAGCCGAGTATCGAAACCGCCATGGACGGACCCGCCTCTTTGACGTTTCTGCCCTTGTCGTCTATCATTGCTCTTACTCTGCCCGTAATCGTTCCCGCGACGAGGTTGTCGCCCGTATGAAGGGTACCGTTCTGAATGAGTACGGTCGCCATGGGTCCTTTGCCCTTGTCGAGTTTCGCTTCGATTATCGCTCCTTTCGCCATTCTGTTCGGGTTCGCTTTGAGTTCCTTCACGTCAGCCGTAAGAAGTATCGTTTCGAGAAGATTGTCTACGCCCTCGCCCGTCTTTGCGGATACGGGAACGAACGCGACGTCGCCGCCCCATTCCTCGATAAGTACCGACTGATCGGCAAGTTGCTGTTTCAGTCTGTCGAGGTTGGCTTGCGGTTTGTCTATCTTGTTTGCCGCTACGATTATCGAAACGCCCGCCGCCTGAGCGTGATGTATCGCTTCGATCGTCTGAGGCATTATTCCGTCGTCGGCGGCTACTACGAGTACCGCTATATCGGTAATCTGAGCCCCTCTCGCCCTCATTGCCGTGAACGCCGCGTGTCCCGGGGTATCGAGGAAAGTGATTTTCTCGCCGTTTAAACTTACGGTATAAGCACCGATATGCTGAGTAATTCCGCCCGCTTCGGTCGAAGTTACGTTCGCACTCCTGATTTTATCGAGAAGAGAGGTCTTGCCGTGGTCGACGTGACCCATTACGGTGACTACCGGCGGTCTCTTTACGAGATTTTCCGCTTCGTCCTGCGTGTCGAACGCTTCCGCAAGGGCTTCTTCCGCCGTCTTGTCCATTTTGAGTTCGAGTTCGATGCCGAGATCCGCCGCTATTACGCCCGCGGTATCGTAATCGACCGAATCGTTTATCGTCTTCATTATTCCCTCTTTAAAGAGTTTCTTGGTAATTTCTATCGCGGAAATACCGAGTTTCTCGGAAAGTTCCTTAATGGGAATAATATCCTTATTTATAACGGCTTTTTCGATTTTGATAGTCTGAGACTGCTCTTTGCCGCTCTTGTCTTTCTTGACTCTGAGTTTTCTGTAACCGCTCTTGTTTTCGTCGAAGTCCTCTACGCTGACCTGACCTTTCGCGAGCGACTTTTTGTTAATCGCCTTTTTGTCGTCGTAACTCTTTTCGGACGACTTCTTCTTGTTGCCGAACGATTTGCCCGTGTCTTTCGGAACGTAGGACACTTCGACGGGTTTCTTGCCGACGCCCGTTCCGAACGGTTTTTGACCGCCCGCGGGTCTGTTTCCGAACGGTCTGTCGCCCGCGGGTCTCGTTCCCTGCGGTCTTCTGCCGTCAGACGGAATATACTCCCTTCTCGCGGGTCTCTGTACGGCGGGTTTAGGCTGTTGACTTGCGAGTTTTACGAGATTCGGGTCCTCGCCTCTCGCGATAGCCTCTTTTCTCTTCTGTTCGAGAATTTTCGCTCTCGCTTCTGCGAGAGCCCTCGCCTGAGCCTCTTCGAGAGCCTTCTTTCTCGCCTCCCTTTTCGCCTTTTCGTCCAAAACGGGCTTGACTTCCGCTTTCGGTTCTTCCTTAGGCTTTTCTTCGGTCACCGCCGCTTCTTTTACCTCGGGTTTAACCTCTTCTTTCGGCTCGTTTTTCGCTTCGGCTTCGGGTTTAACCTCGGGCTTTTCCTCAGCCTTCGGCTCTTCGGGTTTTACCTCTTCCGCCTTGACTTCCTCGTCCTTCTTTCTGGTCGATTTCTTCTTCGGCTTCTCGGGCTGTTCTTCTTTTATTTCGACGGGCGTCTCCGCTTTTTCCGCCTTTTCGGCAGTTTCTTCGGTCGGCTTCGCCCCTTCGGTCTTTTCGGCTTCTTTCTCTTTCAAAGCCGCAGCCTCCGCTTCCGCTTTCGCGATTTCCGCTTCGGCTATTTTCGCCGCTTCTTCGGCGATACGCTCGTTCTCTTTCGCTAAAAGTTCGGCTTCCTGCTCGGCTTTTATCGAGCGTTCCTTATTCGAGAGTTTTTTCGTAACGGAAACCGCGGACGATTTAGCCTCTTTGATTTTGGCTTTGAAAGCGTCCATTTCTCCGTAAATGGCGTTAATCTTCTTTAAATTTTTGAATATGTTTTCTTTCTTTTCTTCCATACAGACCTCCGTCAGTCTCCGATTATGACTTTAAAATCTTCGCCGAGGTTTTCCGTTATCGCTTTCGCGAGGTTTTCCTCGGTGACAGCCGCGACTTTGCAATTTTCTTTGCCCGTGAACTCCGCAAGCGTCACGCTTTGTGTCTGAACTATCGGACAATTAAATTTAGCGGCGATTTTTTTCGCTTCCTTTACGGCGTTTTTCTCTCCGTCTTTCGACAGTACCACGAGATACACGCCGCCTTTTAGCGTATTTATAGCGTTTATACCCGTTCTGAGTTTGTTCGCCTTTAACGCGAAACCCAGATAGGTAAGCGGTTTACTCAGCGTTTTCAAATAACTCCTCCTCTATCTTCGCGTAGACTTCCTGAGGAACGGGCGTTTTGAAAACTCTGTCGAGTAGCCTCGCTTTGTTGAGTTTTTTAAAACACTCGGGCGATTTGCATATATACGCTCCTCGTCCGTCGGCTTTGCCGCTCGGGTCTACGAAAAACCCGCCGTCTTTGCTTTTAACTATCCGCAAAAGTTCGCCTTTGTTAAATTCCCGCCGACACGCTATGCAAGTTCTTATCGGAACTCTTTTTTCAGCCATATAATCTCCTGAATACGGTTTTTATTCCTCTTCTCCGAATTCCTCGGTCGTCTCGATTTCGCCTTCGTTTTCGTCCTTGTTAGCCGCTTCTTCCGCCGCCGCTTTGGACTCGCTCTTCACGTCGATTTTCCAACCCGTGAGTCTTGCCGCGAGACGAGCGTTCTGCCCGTCTCTGCCGATCGCGAGCGAAAGTTTATCGTCGGGTACCACGACCCTCGCTATCTTCTCGCCCTCTATCGCGCTGACTTTAAGAACCTTCGCGGGCGACAATGCCTTGGCGATATATTCGAGCGGGTCTTCGCTCCACGGGATAATGTCTATCTTCTCGCCGTTCAATTCCTTGACGACTTCGTTTACTCTCGAACCTTTGTTGCCTACGCACGCTCCGATTGCGTCTACGTTCGCGTCCGTACTCGTTATGGCGATTTTCGTCCTGTGCCCCGGTTCTCTCGAAATGCCCTTGACCACGACTATTCCCTGCGTGATTTCGGGTACTACGTTCTCGAAGAGTTTTCTGACGAGTCCCGGCGAAGTTCTCGATACGAGTATCTGAGCGTTTTTGCCCATGCTTCTGACTTTCTTGACGTAAACCATGAGTTTGTCGTTTACGTTGTAAGTCTCGCCCGGGGTCTGATCCTGCGGAAGCATTAAAGCCTCGATTTCGCCCGCTCCGATTTCGACGTACACGTTGCCGTCCTCGACTCTTCTTACAGTACACATCTTGATTTCGTTTTCCTTGTCCTCGAATTCCGCAAGCGTGCTTTCTCTCTCGGCTTCTCTGAGTTTTTGGAAAACGACCTGTTTCGCGGTCTGAGCCGCTATTCTTCCGAATTCCTTGGGTATAAACTCGGTCTTGACCTCGTCGCCTACCTTATAGGTCTTTTTTATCTCCCTCGCCTCTTCGAGCGATATTTCTTTTTCGGGGTCTTCGACTTCGTCTACGACCGTCTTTACCGCGAAAAATCTGACGGTTTTCTTCTCGGGATTCATATCTATAAGAATGTCGCTCGTGTTGCCCGTGTGCTTTTTGTAAGCCGATACGAGAGCGTTTTTGAGCGTTTCGATAAGTAATTCCGCCTTAATGCCCTTTTCCCTTTCGAGGTCCTCGATTGAGAGGAAAAACTCTTTGTTGTTCATCTTTTATCTCCTTAGAAAATCAGTCGAATTTTATCGCTTGATTTATTTTTTCTATTTTCGTCAAAGGAATTTTATAGTCCTTGTCTCCGTCTTTGCCGTCGTTTAAAACAACGTTGTTTCCGTCGTAGCCGACGAGGGTCGATTCCATATATTTTTCGCCCTTTATCGGCGTGGCGAGTTTTATCTCCACTTCTTTACCGATACACTTCTGAAAATCTCTCTCGGTTTTAAGCGGTCTGTCAAGCCCCGGACTCGAAACGTTGAGCGTGTAAGTCGCCCCGAAAGACGGGTCGAGTTCGTCTAAAACGGGATCGATAGCGTTGTGGAATTTCTCGCAAGTATCGAGATCGATTCCGTTTTCCGTGTCGATAAACACCGTAAGCGACGGATTTTTGCTGACCTTTGCGGCGACTTCGACGATTTCTATACCCATTTCGTCGGCAACGCCCCGAATCACAGTCTGAATTTCCTCGTTCGATTTGAATTTCATAGACCCTCCACATAAAAATTTGAGAGCGACCTCGTCGCTCTCAATGCAAGTCCGTTGTATTAAGCTTCTATATAATACCATATAAAATAGCAAAACGCAAGCGTTTTAACGAAAAAATGCCCGAAATTTTTATAAAATCAAATCTTTTTCCCCTTTTGTCTGCGAATTTCCTTAACTTCCCTTTCATAGCCGTTGTCTTTCGGTCTGTAAAATACCGAGCCGACGAGCGAATCGGGCAGATACTGCTGTTCGACGTAGCCGCCGTAATTATGGGGATATTTATATTCCGCACTCTTTTTCTTGGCGTCCTTGTCGGCGAATACCGCGTTGCGAATATGCATAGGCACGGTATCGTCCTTATTGCTCTCCGCCGCCGCTTTCGCCTCGTTCATAGCGATTACGACCGAGTTTGACTTCGGGGCTTCGCAAACGTATATTATCGCTTCCGTAAGAGGCAAAAGCCCCTCGGGATAGCCGATATTCTGAAATGCAACGAGGGCGTTAGTCGCCATTATCAAAGCCCTCGGGTCAGCCATGCCGACGTCCTCCGCGGAATGGGCGATAAGTCTTCTCAGTATCAAAAGCGGGTCGCAACCGCCCGATATTAAACGCATAGCATAATACAAAGCCGCGTCGCTGTCGCTGCCCCTGAGCGATTTACAAAAGGCACTCAGCATATCGTAGTAGGAATTTTCGTCGTAGGAAAGAGCCTTTCTCTGTATGGACTGTTCGGCGTCTTTGAGCGTGACGACCGTCTTTCCGCTCTCGTCCGCTTCGGTCGTAAGCACCGCGAGTTCCAAGGCGTTATAAGCCGTTCTCAAATCGCCGCCGCTCATCAAAGCGATATGCTCTATCGCATCGTCCTCAACCTTTAAATCGAGTAGTCCGTAACCGTTCTTTTTGTCGTTAATCGCCTTATAGAGGGCTTTTTTGACCGTTTCGTCGTCTAAGCGTTTAAACTCGAACACCCTGCAACGGGAGACGATAGCGGGGGTCATCGAAGCGTACGGATTCTCCGTCGTCGAGCCGATAAATATTATCGTTCCCTGCTCGATTGCGGGCAATAAACTGTCCGACTGCGTTTTGCTGAAACGGTGACATTCGTCCAAGAGAAGGTATGTTTTTTTACCGTACATTTTAAGACTTCCCCTCGCTTCGTCAACGGCTTTTTTAACGTCCGCGACTCCGCTCGATACGGCGTTCAACTTGACGAAATTACCGCTCGTGGAATTTGCGATTATGTTCGCGAGAGTCGTTTTTCCCGTTCCCGGAGGTCCCCAAAAAATGCAACTCCCCACTTTATCGAGGGAAATCGCCCGCCTTAGCAGACTGCCGTTTTCGCATATATGGCTCTGACCTAAAAAGTCGCGGAGCGACTGCGGTCTCATCCTCTCCGCAAGCGGGGAGTTTGCCTTATTCTTTTGTTCGTTTATCGCGTCGAAAATATCGTACATATTTACACTCCAAGGCGACTAAATATAATGTATGAGAAGGTCTACCAAAATTCTCGCCGTTTTCTTCTCGGCGGCTTGTATAATCGTGATAATAACGAAACCCGAAACATATATCGCTTCGGCGTTTACTGGCATAAAACTATGGGCGACGACCGTCGTTCCGTCGCTTCTGCCCTTTTTCTTCTTCACGGCACTCCTCTCCGCGACGGGAATTACCGAAAAAATCTCCGAGATAGCGAGAAAGCCCTGCGGCATTCTCTTTCGCTCGGGCGGCGTTTCGGCTTACGCTTTTTTAATGAGCGTACTCTCGGGTTATCCCGTCGGGGCGAAAATTATCGGCGATCTCGGCGAAAACAATCTGATTACTCCCGACGAAGCGACGAGACTTTCCGCTTTCTGCTCGACTTCGGGTCCGCTCTTCATAATAGGAAGCGTGGGCTTCGGTATGTTCGGGAACAAATACTGCGGCTACGTTCTCTTTCTGTCTCACGTTTTATCCGCGTTTCTGACGGGCGTTATCTTCCGCTTTTACGGCGAAAAGTCTCCGAGCGGAAAAACCGTTCTTTCGAGAAAAAAGCAATCGAACGTTCTTTACGACTGCGTTTACGGTTCCGTTATTTCAATCGCCGTCGTCGGCGGTTTTATCTGCGTGTTTTACGTCGTAGCCGACGCCGCGACAAATCTGCGGCTTTTATATCCGCTCGAATACCTAATGAATTTAATCGTGAAAAACAAGTCCGCCTCATCGGCGTTTTGCTCGGGTTTAATCGAGTGTACGAGAGGTTGTAAACTGCTATCTTTATGCGGTTTATCGACTTATAGCCTCGCTTTTGCCTGTTGTTTAATATCTTTCGGCGGCGTGTCCGTACTCTTTCAGTCTCTCTGTTTTCTGAAAAAGGCGAACGCGAATACCGCGATTTTTATCGCCGCTAAAGTCGTTCAAACGGTTATTTCGTTCGGTTTATGTCTGCTCTTTTATCCTCTGTTTATCGGATAAGGCCGGCTATTTCTTCGGGAACGTATCTTTTAACGTCTCGGTTAAATCTCAGGAGTTCCCTTACGATAGACGAACTGACCTGCACGTTCATATTGCCGCACGGAATATAAACGGTGACGATCTCGGGCATGAGTTCGGAATTTACGAAGTTCATTTCGTTTTCGTACTCGTAGTCTTTCCCGTTTCTGAGTCCTCTCACGTTATATATAGCCCCCTCTTTTTTGAGAAGGTCCACGAGAAGCCCCTCGTGATGCACTACCTTTACGTTGCCGTATTTTCTGCACGTTCTTTCAAGAAAATCAAGTCTTTTTTCTATCGGAAACATCGCCGTTTTGTTCACGTTCACGCAAATGGCTACTATAACCTCGTCAAACATTGCCGAGCATTTCGCAATTACCTCTTCGTGACCTTTCGTCACGGGGTCGAACGTGCCGGCGAATACGCATTTTCTCATAATTCCACCTTTTTTACTCGGCTCTCTCCGTTTTCGGAACGAAAAAATCAAAAACCGCTATTCCGTACTTTCTCGAATCGACCTTTTCCGCAGACGAAACGACCGCCTCGAAGTCCTCGGAATGTTCGTATATTATTCTCCCGCCGCTCTTTAAAAGTCCTCTTTTTATCGCAGTTTCAACTACTTCGGTGGCGTTTACGCTGTACGGGGGGTCTAAAAAAATCAAATCAAATTTATCCCTCGTCAAAGAGACGAACGACAGAGCGTCGCTTTCAACGACCTCAGCTTGCTCTTTAAGGTATGCGAGATTGTCTTTCAGAAGTTTTACGCTTTCTCTCGAATTATCG
>CALGVF010000128.1 GCA_937920115.1 uncultured Clostridia bacterium | reverse complement strand
ACGGTAGACGAGATTCGTAAAACTTTGAGAAAGATAGACCTCTCTCGTCTTTTGTTCGCTCCGTTCGCAAAATCCACTCTCCCCAAAGGGGAAAGCAAGTAATTTGGAAACGGGCGAGCCTATTCCACAGGGGAAAGCAAGTAATTTGGGAATATGAGAGACTGTTCCAAAAGGGAAAGTAAGAAATTTAGATAAAACGGAAGAGAATATCCCGAATCGAAAAGCAGGAAAACCGCCGAAAAAGCGGTTTTTTGTCTTTTCATAATATATATATAATGAAAAGTAGGTAAAACCCTATAAAATCTGTTTACAAACTCAAAAAATAGTTGTATATTAATAGGCGTTGTATTATAATGCGGAAATAAACGTATCGGACAAGGGTTGTATTATTCTTGTCTGGCATAGAAAAGGAAACGGTTTCGCCTATGAAGAAAAACGGTTTAACATTTTTAATAACGGCTCTCGTCCTCGCTCTCTTCTATATCCTGACGGGAGCGTTTGCGGCTTCTTCCGCGAAAATGCCGAAAAGCGTTTATTCGACGGTGGAGGCGAGAACTACGAGCGGCGGCGAGCCGCTGTCGAATAAGACCTCGAACGTAGTTTTAGACCTCGGCGACGGTCAGGTAAACAAAATTTACGCGTTCGTGGGCGAAGTCCGCTCGTGGCATTCGGACGAAGAGGGCGGCGATTATATCAATCTCGTATTCGATTTCGGTCCCCGTTCCGACACCTTCTTAGAGGGCGGCACTTACACCACGAGAATCGGGGCGAACAAGGAAAACAGAATATATTTAAACGGCAAAACTAGCCTTTACAGGTGGATAAAAATCTATGATGGCGGCGAAAGAACGGTCGGGTACGAACGCGTAAGGTTCCACACGAGCGACGATATGGACGTCGCCGAACTCGCGTTTTTGGATAATGACGGCAAACTCATAAGCGTATCGATGGTTCAACATTCCTCGTTCGAGGGAGAAAAGAACTACGGCGGACTTATCGACGAGCAGTCGTATTTTACCGCGTCGCAAAGTAAAGCGTACAACTTTACCGACAGGGAACTCGACGAAATTTCGGCGATAAACGCGATAATCGACGGCGAAAAATTCGTGGGGTACGGCTTTTTAAATACCCTTTTAAACGCTGTCGGGACGAGAATTTTCGGCGTAAACACGTTCGGGTTGAGATTTTTCTCCATGCTCGCGGGTTTCGCCTCGCTGCTCATCGTGTATTATATAGTCGAAACGCTGTTCGGCAAAAGCGAAATATCCGTACTCGCGACTTTGCTTGCGTTGTGTTCGGGTCAGATTTTCTCGGCTTCGCTCACGGCTTACGGCTCGGTTTCGCCGTGCTTTATAATCGCGGCTTTCGCATTCTCGATAAAGTTCTTCATAAACGACTACGATATGAAATACGGCAGAGACGGGGTTAAAAATCTCTGTTTTGCGGGTCTTTTTTACGGTTTCGCCTTAGCCTCCGACCGCTCCGCTTTAACTGCGATAACGGGCATAATCGCCATTCTGATATTCGCGGCGATAAGGGCGAAAAAACAGTTCAAAACGCAGGAAAAAGAGGCGAAAGGTCTCGAAAAAGAAAACGTATATATGGCTTACAGAAAAGGAAGAGTTACTCTTTGGATAGCGATTCCTTTGTGTCTCGTAGTTCTTCCGATTGCCATAACGCTCATATCCGCGGCGTTTTTCTCGGCTTCGCTTAAAGCGACTTACGGCGGCGGCTTTGTCGGCTCGCTCCTTAAACATTACGGCGGAGCGTTCTCATTCGGGTACGCTTTAAACCCGTTCGGGCTTTTAATCGGCTTGGGGTCGGACGACCTCGGAAAGGGGTATTATGCGTTCGCGAATTATATAACGGGCGGACTGTTCGTATTGTCCGTCGCGGCTTTGATTCTGCTCGCGGTATTCGGGAAAAAATCGAAACGGCTCGGTTACGCTTCGGCGAAAATCGCGAACAGGTCGAAAATGGTAATTTCGGCTCTCGTCGCAACGCTTCTACCCGTATTTTTCGGCAATTCGTCGGTAATCGGGTTCGCCGCCGCTTCGGCGTTTTGTTCGGTGACGATAGCCCTCGCGTTCTTCGCCGCCGAAAAGGCTTACGGCAAAAAGGCGATTATAACTTTCGCGGCGGTTACGGGGCTTAGTTTCGTAACGTTCGCCATGGGCTACGTCGGGTTTACGGGAATAGCGGTTTCCGAGACGGCGAAAAATATTTTATACGGTTGGCAGATTTAGATTTTATACGGTTGGCAAATTTAAGTTTTAAGGGTAATAATACGGTTTTACAAGGGGTAAAAAGAAATGTTGGCAAAAACCACGGGTTACGTGCTTACGGGTTTAGAGGGGAACGCGGTCGACGTCGAAGTTGATACTAATTTAGGACTTCCCGCTTTTGAAATAGTCGGGCTTCCCGACGCGGCGGTCAAGGAGTCCAAGGAAAGAGTAAGGTCGGCGGTCAAAAACAGCGGCAAGAAGTTTCCCGTACACAAGATAACCGTCAATCTCGCCCCCGCCGAACTCAAAAAAGAGGGAGCGGGGTTAGACCTACCGATAGCGGTCGGAATAATCGCCGCGGACGGACAGTTGGGCGATATGAAAAACAGCCCCGTAATGGTCGGCGAACTCTCGCTCGACGGCGGCATAAGAGGTATAAACGGAATACTTCCCACTTTGATTTCCGCAAGGGAAAACGGCGTGAAAAGCGTTATTATTCCTAAGGAAAACGAGCAGGAAGGCGGCTATATCGACGGAATAAACGTGTTCGTCGCGAGTACCTTAAAAGAGGTCTGCGACTTTATCGAGGGCAAGAGCGAACTTAAAAAGGTCGAACTCAAAAACTACGAAAACGACGCGAAAAGCGGCGAGTACGACAACGATTTAAAGTATGTCAGAGGACAGTTCGTCGCAAGGCGGGCTTTGGAAGTCGCCGTGAGCGGCAACCACAATATAATTCTGGAAGGTCCCCCCGGAGCGGGCAAGACTATGCTTGCGAAGTGCATACCGTCCATAATGCCCGATATGAGTTTCGCAGAGGCACTCGAAACAACGAAAATTCACAGCGTGGCGGGAACGCTCAAAGGCTCGGAAGGCATAGTTTTAAAACGCCCGTTTATGTCTCCGCATCACACCGCTTCGGCGGCTTCGATTACGGGCGGCGGTCAGTCGGCGAAACCGGGAATGGTGAGTCTCGCTCACAACGGCGTGTTGTTTCTGGACGAAATGCCCGAATATCCGAGAAGCGTTCTCGAAAGTCTCCGTCAGCCGCTTGAGGACAGAGAAATCACCGTTTCGAGGGTAAAGGCGAACTATCGCTATCCCGCAAACTTCGTATTGGTCGGCAGTATGAACCCTTGTCCGTGCGGCTATTACGGCTCGAAAGACAGGGAATGTACCTGTTCGCCCTATCAGATAAAGAGGTATAAAGAGAAAATCTCGGGTCCGCTTCTTGACAGAATGGACATAAGAATAAACGTTGACAACGTAAAATACGACGATTTGGCTTCGGGCGAAGAGTCCGAGAGTTCCGAAGAGGTCAGAAAACGGGTAAACAGGACAAGAGCGGTTCAGTTGGAAAGGTTTAAGGACGACGGGATAACTTCCAACGGCGAAATGAGCGAAAAGCATATTAAAAAATACTGTAAATTGTCCGCAGAGGGCGAGGACGTACTCCGTTATGCTTTCGAGTCGCTCAAAATGTCGGCGAGGGCGAGGAGCAGAATATTGAAAGTCGCAAGGACTATCGCCGATATGGAACTATCCGAAAATATAGAAACTAACCATTTGTTAGAGGCTATAAGTTACAGAGGCGACGATTTATGACGGAAATTTCCGAAAGAGACGAGTTCGCGATATTTATCGACTCGTTCGAGGGGCTTGACTATAAAATAAAACGCAAACTTTTGGAAAACTTCGACGGCTTTCCGAAGCCCGAAGAAGTCGAAAAGTTTTTCGCGGCGACTAAACCCGAAATAGGACTTTCGATTTCGCAGGTTATGCGAAACAGGAAAATCGTCGAGGAACGTATAGGAAAATCCGTGCAAGGACTTGACGGGATAATTCCTTTCTACTCGGAAGATTATCCCGAACTTTTGAAGCAAACGCCCGTTTTCCCGTTGATTTTGTACTATAAAGGCAACAAAGAACTGCTTAAAAGCGAGAAGAAACTCGCGATAGTCGGTTCGAGAAAGACTTTGCCGCAATACCTCGCGAAAACCGAAGAAATTGCGACGGCGATAGCCGAAAGCGGCGTTCCGATAGTAACGGGCATTGCGGACGGCGGCGACACCTCCGCGGTTATGGGTTCTCTGAAAAGCGGCAAGACCATATCCGTTCTGGCGGGCGGTCTGAACCCCGTCTATCCGAAAAGCAAACAAGGACTTGCGGCTTCCGTTGCGAAATACGGACTGCTGCTCAGCGAAAACCCGTGCGGAGTCGCTCCGAGGACTTATTCCTATCCCGTGAGAAACAGAATAATCGCGGGGCTAAGTAACGCCGCGTTGATAGTGAGCGGCGAAGCGGACAGCGGGGCGAGGTACACGGCGAGTTACGCTTTGGACTACGGAAGAGACGTAGCGTGTCTCCCGTACGGCTTAGGCGTTAAGTCGGGCGAACTTTGCAAGAACCTTATAAAGAGCGGAGCGGCGGAAGTCGAGACCGCGGAAGAGGTCGCGTTTATGCTCGGGATAACCCTTGAAAAAACAGCCGCCGTAAAACTGAACGATAAAGAAAAGTCGGTCTATGAGTCGATTAAATCGGGTATAGACAACGTGGACGAACTCGCTTTGAGGACGGGCGAAAAGGTGTGGACGTTGACTCCCGTAATCGCTTCGCTCGAAATAAAGAAAGTAATAGTAAGAAATACCGACGGAAGATTGTCCGTATTGAAATAAAAAATAAACGTGTTCTTATCGGGCGAAAACCGCAACGAGAAGAAAATCGGAGGAAAATATGCAACTTATCATCGTTGAGTCGCCGTCGAAGGCGAAAACCATTGAGAAATACCTCGGGGGAAAGTATAAGGTGGACGCGAGCGGCGGACACGTCAGAGACCTTCCCGAAAAGAGGCTCGGCGTAAACGTGGCTAAAAATTACGAGCCGAATTAC
>CALGVF010000127.1 GCA_937920115.1 uncultured Clostridia bacterium | reverse complement strand
CGCTTCCGAACGGCCCGGGGACAGCCGCCACGCCGCCTTTCGCTATCGGGAAAAGAGTGTCGATTACCCTTTGCCCCGTTACCATCGGCATATCGGGGGTCTGTTTTTCTTTATACGGTCTCGCTTTTCTGACGGGCCAACGGGTGAGCATGCAAATTTCGGTATCGCCCACCTTCGCTATCGTTTCCGTTATATTGAACTCGCCCGTCTTTATATCGGTAATTCTGCCGCTCACTCCGTAAGGTACGAGTATTTTATGCTCGACTATGCTCGTCTCGTTGACGATACCTAAAACGTCGCCGGCGACCACGTCGTCTCCGACCTTTTTCGTCGGAACGAATTTCCACTTTTTCTCTCTGTCGAGGTTGTTGACTTTAAGTCCTCTCGTAATTCTGTCGCCGTAACGTTCGACGATTTTTTCGAGCGGTCTCTGAATACCGTCGAATATCCCCTCGATAAGCCCCGGAGCGAGTTCGACCGACAGCGGATAACCCGTCGATACGACCTTGTCGCCGACTCCGAGACCCGAAGTTTCTTCGTATACCTGAATGGACGCCCTGTCGCCACGAAGTTCGATAACCTCGCCTATAAGTTCATTATCGCCTACTTTTACTACGTCGAACATCTTTACGTCCGCCATGTTTTCGGCGACTATCAAAGGTCCCGAGACCTTTACGATTCTTCCTTCCTGCATTCCTCTTTCCTCAATTATAACTATCGGTTAGCCGCCGACGATTATCCTCGTCAACGGTTAAATAATACGTCCACGCCGAGGGCGCGTTCCGCTTGTTCTTTCATTTTTTCGGTTGCGTAGCCCGAGGCTCCGTTTTCGCCCGGAACGGGAACGATTACGGGGTACGGGTTTTCGACCGTCCTTTGAATTATGTCGTCGAGCGACCTTGCCAAATCGTCGGTGACGAATATCACCTTATAGGTCTGAGCGAGTTTTTTCAGAAGTTCCCTCGCCTTTTTCTCGTCGTCCGCAAAGTACGCGTCAACGCCGCCCGCCTTGAATGCGACCACGCATTCTCCGTTGCCTATTATCGCAAGATTACCCGTCATAAGCCGTCCTTAATCTCCTTCTGATAAGTTCGGGCGAAAGGTTCGCCTTTTTGCATTTAAGTATCAGTTTCACGTTGCCGATTTCAGTCTTTTTATAAAGGTAATACAGAATAAAAGGAGTCGCTCCTTCCGTTTCGTATTTTACCTTTTTCATTTCGTAAAGGGCGTAACCGTCCGCGTAAGCCTCGAACGCCGACAGAGGTTTTCCCTCGGCTTTCTCGCCCGTAGCGGTTTTCAGCATATCCGAAAATTCGGTAAAAGCGTATTTTTTCAATATCGCTTCCGTATCCGCTTCGGCAATGAAAGTTATATCGCTTTCGGCAAGTTCGCCGCCCTCGATAAACTGTTTTTTCGCCTCTTCGACGTTTCCCGAACGGAGAGCCGCGGACAGGTTTTTACAGTCGATTTCCCTTTTCAGAAACCCTTTCAAGGTCTTGTTTTTCACGACTTTCAAAACGTCCGAGTAGTACGCCCTTAAAAACTCCGTGGAGATTTCGACGCCCGTAGCCGTTCCGCTTTCAAACGATTTTTCGCATTTTTCGTAAGCCGTAAGCAGTTCCCTCGGCAACTCTTCGTCTTTTTTGTCGATTTTCTCGGCGATATTTTCTATAAGCCCCGTTCTCTTCTCTTCGTAGCCGTAGCCGCGAATATGTTTCGAGCGGAGATACTTTTCGGCGTTGAAATAGTCGATTTTTTTAAGGCAATAAGCCGAATACTCTTTCGAGGGCGAAAATTCCCGAACGAAGTCGTCGAGAGCCGCCGTTTCGGCTTCCGCTAAAATATCGACGTTGTCGGTCTGAACATTTCTGCCGAAGCCCTGTTCTTTAACCGATTTCAAAGCCGAACTATACGACGGCTCGTCGATAATTCTCGACAACGCCGCGCGGTTTAACAATTCCTTTTCAAGCGACTTTATAACGCCGTTTGAAAAAGTCATATCTTTAATCGCCATATCAATCGAATAACTTTGCCGAAATTTCCGTTTCGGTCTTTTCTCTTGCGGACTTCACTATCGAATCGAAGGACAAGTCGCGGTCGTAGGTTCTACCTTTCAGAAGTATGCCGCCGCCCGTAAAGTCGCCCGATTTCACGGGAACTCCCTTTACGCCGAGCGATTTTTCCAAATCGATGGCC
The DNA here is from genome assembly GCA_937920115.1 of uncultured Clostridia bacterium. GTDB lineage: Bacteria > Bacillota > Clostridia > Christensenellales > Borkfalkiaceae > UBA10281. The sequence continues at coordinate 883 of CALGVF010000127.1, read as the reverse complement.
GTAAAAGCGGCATCTTTCGCAACGAGAATTTCGTCGCCCGAAACGTAATACTTCTCCGCGAGCGAAGCGAAAAACTTTGTCTGCTCGCCCTTGTCGAGCGAAGAGAGTTTCGTCTTAGTCCTCTCGTAGACCTCGTCCACAAGCGAAACCTTAGCCGAAAGCATAATCTTTTTGCTTTCCATTCTCTCCTGAGCCGCGTTCTTTCTCTCTATATCGAGGCTTTCCTTTCTCGCGAGTTCCTCTTGACTTAATATATAAGTCTGTATCTCGAACTCCGTTTCCTTCGCCTTTTTGTCCGCGTATTCTTTCGCAAGCCTTACCGTTTCTTCGGCGTAACTTTCAGCGTCCGAAACTATCGCTTCCGAAAGCGTCTTTTTTTCTTCCATATTTCCTGTATTCTACCGTGAATTATACGTTAATCATTATTCCGAGAACGAGCGCGAGTATCGCGTAGAACTCTATCATTGCGGGGAAAAGAACGTATTTACCCGAACCCGCAGCGTTTTTGCCTATCGCGTAGATACACGAAGCGGCGGTAATACCTTGCAATATCGCCGATGCCATACCTGTAATTCCGAGACCGAGCATCGCTCCGAACAGTGGCCAACCAACATCGATAACACTGATTTTCATTACCGCGAGAACGAAGCCGTAAATACCCTGCGTTGCGGGAAGAAGAGCGAGAACGATGATCTTCGAGAACTTCTTGTTGTCTTCCGCAAGTACGCCTGCGGCAGCCGAACCCGTCTTATAAAGACCGATAGCGGATCCGCATCCGCAGAGAATCATACAGAGCGAAAGCCCTAAAATGCCGATGAATTTTTCCATTTTTTAATTTCCTCCGAAATTTGTTTTTCTTTATTTCTAAGCCGATAATCGACTG
>CALGVF010000126.1 GCA_937920115.1 uncultured Clostridia bacterium | reverse complement strand
GTTCGTGAGATAGCAAAAAATACGCTTGTTATCCGCGGTATTATACGGCGAATTGAAAAGATATTGCTTCTTCCAACCGCCGCAATTTTTCTTGCCCATAAATTTTACAGGCAGATTAAGCCCGAACTCGGAAAGTTTGTCGCTCGTCGTCTTCAAATCGACGAGATACCCGCCTAACTTTTCGGCGACGGTTATTCTGCTCTCCGTTTCGGCGTTTACTCCCTCGCCGTCAAATATTCCCTTCCGAGAAATATAGGGCGTACCTTGCGGTTTCGCCCCTTTCGTGATATCGTCCGTTTTATAGGTAAACGATACCGATAAATCGTCCGTAAAATATTCGTTTTTCAGTCTCTCGTAAGCCGTTTTCATTTTATTTCAATCGGTTTTCCGCCGTTTAAACGGGATTCTTCCGCGGCAAAACTCATTTTATGCGAAATGAGGCTGTCCTCCAAGGTCGTTCTCGTCTCGGTCGGCTCGCCGCCCGTAACGTAAGATACGAAGTCCTCGAAAAGCAGTTTGTCGCCGCCGCCGTGAACGCTGAAATCGTCGCAGATTTTCGTAAGGTCGATCACTCTGTCCTCCGCAAGGAACGGTTTGACCTCGATTTTATTCTCTTCCATATCGGCGACGATCTCGCCGAGCGTGCCGTGAATTTTTATACACCTGTGGCACTCTTTGGAAAAAGCGGTCATGGTGAGTTGGGCGGTAACGTTGCCCTCGAAAAGCATATTCACGACCTGATGGTCAACGACGTCGTTATCGCAACGGAACACGCACCTCGAATATTGGCTGTTTTTATCGTCGAGAATCGCCTTTATCTGTTCTTTTCTGCCCGTTCTGAAAGTAATCGCGTTACCGAGAATGGGGTTGTAAGTCTTGTAGACGTCGTTATAAATTTTGTAAGCGTCGTACGGGCAGTTCTTTTTAACCTCGGGCGAACAAGTCGTACACCTGTCCGAACTACCCTCGGGAGCGTTCTCCTTTTTAAAGTAATACAAATCGCCGAACGACGACACGCTTAAACACTTCTTGCCGTAAAGCCAAAAGATAATGTCGAGGTCGTGACAGCATTTCGCGAGAATCATAGGCGAACTCTCTTCCTTGTTTCGCCACGCCCCTCTTACGTAAGAATGGGCGTCGTGCCAATACGCAACGTTCTCCGTCTGACTTATAGTCACGACGTCGCCAATCTCGCCGCTCTTTATAATTTTACGAAGAGCCATATAGAAATGACTGTATCTCAGAACGTGGCAGACCATAACTTTCCTGCCCGTTTTTTTCTGAACCTCGTAAATCGCCTCGCAATCTTCCATGGTCGCGGCAATCGGTTTTTCAAGACATACGTCGTAACCGAGTTCGAGAGCGGCTATCGCGTGTTCTCTGTGCTGTTTGTCCTGCGTGCAAATAAAAGCGACGTCGGCTATTTTGCCATTCGCGAAAATCTCGCTCGCGTCCTTGAAACAATTTTCTTCCCTTACGCCGTAAGCCTTAGCCGCCGTAAGTCTCGCGTCGGGGTTTACGTCCGCTATTGCGACGAGTTCCGTCCTTTCGTCTCTTACCGTATAATCGCCGAAAAGTTGTCCTCTGCCGCCGAAACCTACTATTATAACCTTGATTTTATCCATTTTATTTCTTTATTTCGCCTCCGCAAGCAGAATACGCCCGAATACGCCGTAGTTACGGTTGCTGTCCGTCATTGCGTTTTCTTCCGTAGAACCTATCGTAAGTTCTATTTCGTTTTCGCCGTCCTTTATAAAATCGGTAATATCGAAGTCGAACGGGGACCACAGTCTCGCTCCCGCGAATTTGCCGTTTACTTTTACGCTCGCATAAACTTCGACTTTTTCGAGTTTTAAAATGACTCTTTTCGCCGCCTTTTTAAGCGTAACGTTTTTGACGAAAGCGACTTCGCCCGAATAATTTTCCTTTCCCGCCCCGAAAAAGTCGACGGTTTTAACGGTCTTGCCGCTTTCTTTAACCGTCCATTTCTCGGTTATATCTTCTACGATATTTTCCGTCGGATAAACGCGGCTATTCTCGCCGTCCGCCGTGAACGCGATTATTATCGACCCGTTCGCGGGAATTTTCACCCGAGCGGTAACTTTCCCGTTTTCAGCCGAATACTCGCAGGGAACAATCTCGCCGTTTTCGGCGTTCCATATCTCAGCCGCCCCGTACCCCTTTTTGCATACGATAAAGTCTTTGACTTCGTCCGCCGTATTCACGAAAAAGTCGATTTCCGTTTTTCCGTCCGTTCTCTTTTGCAGGAACACTCCGTCGGCGTTTCCGTTAAAGTCGGTTATCTTCGTCTTTTTCAAAACTTCCGAAACCGCGTCTTCCTCTCTGTGTTTTTTGAAACAAACGAAGTTTTCGGAAGTCAGAAGGGCGTTAAGAGTCTTTTCATAGCTCTCGCTTCTGAGTCCGTTTTCGTCTACGGGCGAGAACTCGCCGATAGCAACAACAAAGCCGCCCGCAATAGCAAACTCGTTTATTTTTTCGAGCGTTTTTTCACTCATTACCGACGTAAAAGGCAGAATAATCGACTTATAGCCCGACTTTTCGCCGCATATTCCGCAATTTGCGTTTAATCTATCTTCCACTCCGAAATCGTTAAGATAGTCGAAACAAACTCCTTTTTCGTTTAAAAGCGAAGTGAGTTCGTTTAACTCTTCGTCGAGTTCGTGAACGGTATACCTGCAAAGCGGACGAAATTCCGCCCAAGCAGTTTCCACGGGGAAATATATCGCCATGTCGGGAATAAAACGCCCCGTTCTCCCTAAATAACTAAGCCTTTTAACGTAATCGGCGTACTGTTTAAAATACTTCCAATATCCGTTTTGGAAGAATAGCGACGGCGGACTTTCGGTCTTTCTTATGCCGTCCGTCGAGTAGAAAAACGCATGCGGAACAAGAGTGTTTATGCCCTGAACGTATTGTAAATCGGTTCTTTGTTTCATATCGTCCGTGGTGAGCGACCAACCGAAACCGCCGAAGGTCTCGCTGAAACACACCTCTTTATCGTAGATATGAGCCGCGGAAGAGGCGAGCCTTTCGGTTATCCTCTTCTTCATGTTTTTGTCTATGCAATCTATGCCCGAAGCGTCGAGGGCGTTTATCGCCGAGAAGAAATCGCTTTCCGTCTGAACGAGCGACTCTATAAAATCTTCTCTGTGCAGATGTCCGACGTGGACAAGCCCGTCTTTTTTGAGGAAATCGGAAATTACGTCGAAGTAACTTTCCTTATAGAATTTCGCAACCGCGGCGTAATAATCGCACCTCGTCTTTACGGACAAAGCCCCCATATTCTGCCACAGACAGCAAAGGTAGAGGCGAATATCGTAGCCGAAATTTTTTTTGAATCTCTCGGCGAAATCGTCCGTCCATATAACGGTGTTGAGATTTTTGCACTGCTCGAAATAGTTTTGATAGAACCCCGGTTCGTCGGTGAAAAAGCCCTTTATTACCTTTCCCCACTTATCGGGGAACCTCTTTTTATATTCCGCGTGAGTGACTTTAACGAAAGTCTCCGTCATTTTCGGGTTGAGCAAATCGACGTAAGGATAAGGCGAATACGCGGGGCGATGTCCGCACTTTTCCTTTCTGAAAACGTAGACTTCCCAAAGCAGAGTCTCCGACTTCCACGGTTTACACTTTTTGTTTTCGTAGTCGGTTATATCAAGGAAATAGTCGTCGCTATGCACGGCGATTACGCACTCTATCTCCTTAGACGGAATATCCTCGACCTTTATATACTGCCCGATAACGGGGTAAATTTTCTCGACCGAAAGGCATTTTGCCGCGAAATTTTCGTTCGCTTCCGTGATTTTGCCGCCCGCGTAACCGCTCGGCCAGTTGTCCTCGTCGTAGATAAGGACCTCCATTCCGAGTTTCTCGCATTCGTCTAAAATGACGCCTATTTTGTAAAACCACTCCTCTCCGAGGTATTCCACCGTAACGCCCTTGCGGGAATGAAGAATACACTTATCCACGCCTTTTTCTTTCATCTCGGAAAGTTGGCGTTTAAGTTCGCCCTCTTCGAGGTCGCCGTTTAAAAACCAAAACGGCGCGATCGAATACTCTTCGGAAGGGTTTTTGAATTGTCGTTTGTCAAATAATTTCATAAGTCAGCCCTTAGCCCTTTACGCCGTCAGACGAAGAAAGTCCGTTTTGAAGCGGCTTTTGGAATATCGCGTAAACGATAAGAATGGGTACCATTGCGATTATAAGCGCGGCGAATTTAAGAGTTTCGCCCGCCGTGGAGT
>CALGVF010000125.1 GCA_937920115.1 uncultured Clostridia bacterium | reverse complement strand
CGGGAGAGCCTACCCCAAAGGGGAAAGCAAGAAGTTTAGATTTTGTAAAGTTACAGACTTACCGAAAAATTGAGTCTTTATATTTTATTTTTTAATAAATTTTTATAATGCAAAAAAGTTGCTGAAACTATATAGTCTCGCTTTCCCCTATGGGGAGAGTCGCGAAGCGACGAGAGAGGTCTTGTTTTTCTCGCCGAAGAGTATTTCACAAATTCCCGCGGGAATTTATTTCACTAAAAAAGAGCATTGCCGTAGCAATGCTCTTTTTTTGGAGGCGCCACCCGGATTTGAACCGGGGCATAAAGGTTTTGCAGACCTTGGCCTTACCACTTGGCTATAGCGCCTTAACTTCGCTTTTCTCTGTTAAAGCCGTTTCATTTTATCATATTAACGTTCGTTTGTCAACCGTTTTATATTATGTTCGCTATTATTTTTTTGCTACTTTTTTTCGGCTACCTCTTCCGCCGCCCCCTTTCGCGTTTTCTCGCCCGTTTCGTCCTCTAATCCTAATAAATAGTCGGAACTTACTCCGAAAAATAACGCGAGCCGAACGATAAACGTGAGTTTCGGTTCGTTTACTCCGTTTTCCCAATTCGATATCGCCCCGTCCGTCGCTCCTACCGCTTTCGCAAGGTCCTTCATCGATATTTTTTTGTCGGCTCTCAGTTCTTTAAGCCTTTCGCTAAATACGTTCGACATATTACCGATAGTATACTTAGTTTTTTAAGTAAATTGTTTAATATTTAGAAAACTAAGTGTTAAGAGCCCAAAAAAACTCCGAATAAACGCCTCAAACCTCCATTTTGCGACACATATCACCATAAAAAGACACACAAGTTATAAAATAAGACATATATCAAAAAAAGGCTTGAAAATAATTTACTTTTGTGTTATAAGGGAGTATTATATGGGTGTCAATCGACGAAGGGCTTGCAAGTAAGCGCGGAGAGCGAAACCTTGAAGAGGATAGCGATTGACTGATAATACGCTCATCATTTTCCCCCTTATCATATATTTTTCAAAAGGCAGTTTGCGAAGAGTTCGCGAACTGCTTTTTGAGTTTTATTCGGTTTTACGGCGTTTTGCCTTGAATTGCGTTGACAACCTTCCCCCGTTTGTGGTACAATGCTAAAAGAGTTTATTATATAATCGTCGTAGAAGCGTTTTTTTGCGTTGCGACGGCGATACGGACAAGGAAGAAATATGGGTAACGAAAACGTTAACAGGCAGACTGCAAACAAAAAGTCGGGCGATAAGGGCATCAGCCTCGGCGAACTTTTTTACGTTATAAAGAAAAATTGGATCGTAGAACTTGCGATTATTCTTGTGATAACGCTTGCGGGGGTTGCTTACGCGAAATTCTTTACGAAAAATTACTACGTGGCGAAGTCGGACGTAATTATTAAAGCCGACATCGGCGGAAAAGAACAACAGTATAACAACACTACGCTCGCCGAGAGATATATGGCGACGATAAGCGATGTGTTTACCTCCGACGGTACGTTGTCGAGAGTAAAAGTCAAGGGTTTTGATATTAAAGCCTCGGATATTTCCGTCACGACGAACGAAGAGACTTTAAAAATGACCGTTTCGTGCAAGGGGGCGGACGAAAAAGCCGCAAAAGCCAAACTTGCCGCCGTTATAGACGTTGTAAAAGAGGCGTGCGAGGAGAAAAAAGCGGACGGAACTAACAAATATTTCAATGCGGACGTAACGATAGAACGTTACGACGGCTACGACGGCGAACCGTCCGTAAAAGTCGTTTCCAACAAGAGGAAAATAGCGGTTATAGGCGGCGTGGCGAGTATCGTAATTGCTTTCTTATACGCTCTCTTTATGTATCTCGTAATCGACAAGGTGTCCACTTCGGAGAGCGTCGAAAACGTGAGCGGCGTAAGAAACCTTATGACGATAAGTCGCGAAAAATTCCAAGGGGCAGGCAAAAAAGCCCCCGTACAGAATGTTGCTGTCGACCTCGATTTGAGAAAACTGTCGGATACGTTCATCTATATGAACGACGGCAACAATAAAGTATATCAGATACAGTCCACGCTTTCGGGCGAGGGCAAAACCTCGGTCGCGACGAACCTTGCGATCGCTCTCGGCGGCAGTCAGAGAAAAACGCTCATTATCGACTGCGATTTCTTAAAGCCGTCGGTACACAAAATATTCAAACTTCACAGAGAACTCGGCATAACCGATTATTTCAAAGGCGAAAAGACTTTTGACGAAATAGTCAAACATACGGGAAAAGAAAACGTCGATTTGATTACTTGCGGAGACCGAATAGTAAATCACACGATATTCTTCACTTCGAGTAAGTTCAAGGCTCTTTTGGAAGAAGCGAAAGAGAAGTACGATTTCATTCTTCTCGACGCCGCTCCCGTAAAAGTTACTTCGGACTACATAAACATTTCGCCGCTTGCGGACGCAACGCTCGTGGTCGTGGGTTGCGACAGGATATCTTCGAGAGAACTCGCCGCGACTTTCAAGGAACTCAGATCCTGCGACGCGAACGTGATAGGAACGGTGCTTAATTTCTGCTCGGTCGAGAAGAATAGACGGTACTATTACTACTACAACGCTTACACCGACCGCGGCGAAGCGGATAGCGGTAGCAATCAGGGAAAGTAATTATTATGACCGACGGGGGTTCAATCGACTGACCTCGTCGGTCTTTTGAGCGTTTTCGATTATTTTAAGGAATATTATGCTTATGAAAGAAGCAATATTAAATATACGCGAGAAAACCGAAAAATTGCTTTGCAAACCGCAATATATTTATATCGTATGCTTGGCGGCGTTTGTTTTTCACGTTTTCGCGCTCGATTTGATAGGAATAATGACTTTCGCCATACTCGGCGGGCTTCTGCTCGTTCTCTTGGACGACGCGAGACCGGGGTTTACATTGATATTTACGACGGTTTTTATCGTGTCCACTCAGAACAGTCCCGGGTACGGGGCGGGCGAGGAATACTATGCAAAACCCGAAATTTTATACCCGCTTTTCGTCACTCTCGGCTTCGTGATTTTGTGCATGGCGATAAGAACGGTTATAAAGCGGAAAAATTTGCTTGACGGGAAGTCGTATATCCCGTTCGCGTTGCTTTCCGTCGTTATGGTTCTTTCGGGACTCGGGCACCCCGAGCAGAATTTCTACAAAGAGAGCCTTATATACGCGGCTTTCGGCGTGTTTTCGTATCTTGTTTTGTACGTGTTGTTTACGGGTTGTATCGACCGCTCCGAAGGACTTTTCGATTACGTTGCGACCCTTATGACCGCTCTTTGTCTGCTTATTTCGCTCGAAGTGCTGTTCGTTTACGTTCTGAATATGCTCCCGCCTTTCGAGGGGTTGCCCGCGAATTGGAAAAGGAATATGCGGTCGGGTGATTTCCCGAATTATTGGAAGAATTTAATTATTACCGGCTGGGGCGTCAGTAACGTTGCGGGCGAATTGCTTGTTATGACCGCGCCGTTCGTGTTTTACAAAATGCTTCACGGCGACGATAAACATTCGGTTTTGTACGCTCTCGTAGTATTTTTCTCGGCGACTATGATAATGTTCACTCTTAGCCGCAACGCTATGCTTTTCGGCGGCGTTTTGTATCTCGCTCTTGCCGTGTATACGTTTATTAAAACGGACAAGAAGAAAACCTACGTCTGCTGTTTCGGCGGTTATCTCGTGTTTTTGCTCGTCCTTTCGCTCGTAATACTCGGGCAGACGGATATAAATAACGTTATCGATTATATCGGCGAGATTCTCGCATTCGGTGTGGTCGGGGGCGACGGGCTTAAATGGCACGGCAGAGACAAACTCATAAGGCTTGCCGTCGAATTTTTCCGCGAAGATATATGGCTCGGCGGCGGCTTTGCGAAGAGCCTCCACGTCGGTCCGTACTCAGGCTTGCCGACGTTCTTTCAGGCTCTTTTCCATAATTTCGTGTTTCAGGCTGTCGGCAGCGGCGGAATTTTGGGAATTATCGCAATGCTTGTATTCGTCGGCTTCGCCGTAAAAACGTTTTCGGGCAGTTACGAAAACAATATATTTATGCTTGCTTTCGCGGTTTCGTTCGGGCTTATGGCTTTGTTCGATACGATATATTACATACCGTATACCGTAATGTTTTTAGTACTTATGATTGCGGTAACTGAAAAAATCAAATATAAATCGGAGGTTAAACTTCTGAAAAATGTATAAACCGAAAGTTGTCTTCCCGTTTGTGGAAGCGGGGTTCGGGCATATCATGACCGAAAAGTCCGA
>CALGVF010000124.1 GCA_937920115.1 uncultured Clostridia bacterium | reverse complement strand
ATCGTATGACCGTTGCCGTCAAACGTGCCTTTGAAAGCCTGTATTCCCGAGAAATCTCCGTTACGGAAATCTATGTCGCTGTCAAGAATGTAGTTTTTACTACTGCTTACGCTATATTTATCAAGTTGAGAAGCGGACGTAACGATTATCCAATCGCCTTCGAGCCATTCTACATACACCGTAATTTCGGGAGTTTCGTCGCATATCGTTACGTTTTTCCACGTCGAATCATACAACCTCGTCTTTTCTCCGCCCTCGTCTTTCGTAACGGGCTTTCCGTCCTTTTGGTAGTAATAATAGTAGTAAAGAGTGTGATTTCTCCATTTCGGATCCACACCGGGACGGGATAAACCGCTTTCTTCGGAATAGTTTGTATTTACTATATCCTTTGCTCCGTCGTTTCTTGCGCCCTCGCCTACGTCAACGGTGAACGTGTAGTTCTTGCTCCAACGAGCGACAAGGTAAATAAGGGAATTTTCAGCCCCGCTGAGATCGGTATTGAAATCCCAAGGTTTTTCGGAAAGTTTGTACTTGCCGTCCACCTTTACGGGGTCGCCGTTTTCGTCCGTTTCGGCGACGTACCACCCCGAAATATGATAATCCTTTTTACTCGGCACCGGCAAAACGACCGCATTAAGTTCTTTTGACGGTTCGATTATAGGCGTATTTGGCTTATATCTGTAAGTCTTGGACTGTAAATCGTCGAATCTTTCGCCGTTAAAGTCATAGATTACCGTTGCGTTAAATCCGTCTTTCATAGGGTCGTACGACTCGTCGCACCCCGTAGCGGCAAACAAACACAACAGGCATAACGCCGATATGAGAATTGCTTTCAACTTTATTTTTTTCATCTTTGTTTGTCTTTCCTTTTATTTTAGCCAAAGGAAGGCTAAAAGTATAATGAGCATAAAAGCCGCCGTTATACAAAGAAGAACGGGAAGCATTGCGGCGTATTGTGCAAAAACCAACTTGCGATACTCTTTTTTATCTATCGCTTTCTTCTTCTTATTTTTCGAATCGTTACCATCTTTTTTCCGCCTCGGTCTTCGCCCGAAACCTCTATTCCATGGCATCCAATCCGCCGACATATCGGAAACGGTGAACTCTTCGTCTATCTGTTCGTTTTTTCCCTTTTGAGAATTAACGTTGTTTTCATTTTCGCCTGTCTTTTTTATCACTTGATTTTCATACTTCTTTTAAACGCACAGCGTGACTGTCGCCTTGTCAGAGAATTTCAGCCGTTTTCAGGCGGAAAACCCCGACGTGGCAGACAGTCATTGCCTACGCTTGAATATTAAATTGATATATTCGGCGATTTATTTGATTTATTAAGCCGCCGCTTTCTCGTTTACGGTCATTGCTCCGTTTTCGAGTTTTGCAACGTAAGTCTTATCGCCTACTTTGAACTCGATGCCGTTTGCGACAGCCGCGTCGTAAGTAACGGTTACGGTCGTTCCCTTATACGTTACTACAAAGTACTTAGCCCTGTATCCCGCAAAGTAATCCTCGTCGTCGTCCTCATCATACTCTTCGTAACTCTGACCGTAAAGTCCGATAGTGAGTTTATCCTCACCTACTGTGAATTCGCCGAGATATTTAGCAGCCTCGGAAGATTCTTTTACGGCAACGTACTTGTAGTAATCGTCGGTCTTGGTATTCTTATAGAAACGATATACGGTATCGTTCATAGTAACCGTTATATATGTTTCGTCGTCGCTGAGAACGCCGTCGTAAACATTAGAACCGATTGTTACGTTATATACGGTCTTTCCGTTCTCGTTTACTTCCCTGAAAAGACTACTCTTGATATAACTCATATTCGAACCTGTACTGTCAACGTCGCAATAGTACGCCGAAGACGTTATTTCGAATTTTTTAGCGTTATCGGGAAGAATTGCAATCGAATAAACGCCGTCGGATACGCTCCAAGTAAACGTTAAGTCTTTTCCGTCAACTTTCAAAACAAATTTCTTGTTTGTAAAGTCGGGAGAAACGGCTACCGCCTCTTGCGTTCCGTAAGCAATCATATAGGCTACGTTACCGTTTTCAAAGTTTGCGGTTATCGTCAACTTCTTACCGCTTACCGTGTACTCGCCTGCAAGTTCATACTGCTCGGCACTGTACATTCCGTAGTTACCCTTAGCGTCTTTAACGATATAAGCAAGAATCTGAGTTCCGTTTATGGTCTGATCAATTTTAAGATCGCCGTTTTCAAGAGCCGTGTAACCGGTAAGTTTTTCGGTAACCTTTGAATAAGTGCCGCCATAAGTCAAAGACAATTCAACGTACGGAGTTCCGTCGCTTCCGAGAGCCAAGACGCCCTTAAACGTTGCCGTGGGAGCGTAATAACCGCTTCCGACTTTCATCGAGGCTTCAACGCCAGCATACTTCGCATTATCGCCAAAGTTAACATTGGTCAACGTTTTAGCAACAAGGTCATATTCAAACGAACCGTCAGCCGTAGCAAATAACAACTTCTTTACTTCGTGGAAGTATTTTGCAACGGTAACATTCTTGCCGTCATATTTTGTCTTGGCAAGATTGAATACTAATTCGTTAGTTCCCGCGTCGCCTTTCGCTACGTCGAACATAAACTCAAACGCTTTACCGTTTATAGTGTTCTGATAAGCGTCGCCCGCGGCGTTTGTCTCTGCCTCAAAGAAAAATTCTTTCTCAGCCTCTTCAAGAGGTCTTATATAGCAAGTCGACGAATAAGAAGAACTTGCGTACGCAGTGTATTCAACGCCGTTCGCCGTAAATACAAGAATCGTTATATCATTTTTAACGCTGAGCGTATAATTAACTTCTTCGCCGTTGAAGGTGAGAATCATAACGCTTTCGCCGTTCGCTTTAACCTGCGATGCAAGTTTTATGGTATTGCCGAAGAGTTCGCTTTCTCTGTTTTCAAACGAATAGTAAGCGTAAGGATACAATTTAAGGTATCCGGAATCGTCGGTCTGAACGTAGTAAACAACTCCGTTAAATTCAACCTGCCAACCATATCCCGCCATGTTGTTCATCTTTGCTTCTTCGTTTCCGAATTTTATCGACAAGGCGGCTTTCTTGCCGACTTTATCATAATAGAAGGAAACGTTGAACTCGGTAGCCGAACTGTCGTTGGCGTTAAGTTTAATATAGCCTTTACCTAAATACTTGAATGCGTTATCTTCAACGGCGATATATTTTGCCTCACCCGAAGTAGCCGCGTCAGTATTCTTCAAAAGGTAGAAGTTCGAAGAACTCCAAGAGGAAGTACTGCTTGCGAAAACAGGAACGATCTCACCGTTTACTACGACAAGTTTTTTAAGCATAACCGTAGTTCCGTTTTTGATACCCGCAACTTCAAACGCTAAGGATCCGCCGTTAGACGTTAAACCGTTGTATTTTCCGTTAAACGCGTCAACGTCAAACGTCTCATCTCTCGTGTATGCTTTCTGCTCAAATTCAAGTCTTGCCGTGCCGTTTTTAAGAATGAAGAATTGCGCTTTCTTGCCGCCTATAAGAATTACGGCAGAATCCTCATCCATGCTCTGTACCGTAAATCCTTCGGTGTTTGTATTGTTGTAGCAAATTACGTCGGCATTGAAGTAAAGGACGTCGACAAGTTTACCGTTGTCGTCATACGATTTATAGAGTCCGTCATAGAGGAAGAACAGGGTCGGGACAAGGTTGAGGTTATAAGTAATTCCGTCGTTGTAGACCATCTTCATCTTGTCTGCTCTTATATCGAAACTCATTTGATAGAGTTTTCCGCCGACAGGAGTCGTGAACATCAATTTGCTGCTCGTTAAGTTCGTCAGATATACTTCTTTACCATCAAAAGTAACCTTACCGTCCTTATCGATGAGGAAGATTTTGTCTTTGGCGTCAGCCGCTTGTCTGAGTTCTACGCCTATGAATACGGAAAGATTGCTGTTTATATAAACTTCCGCGTTTTCACCCTCGATGATTTTTACGGAAGCAAGGCTGTAAAATTCAACCGAATATTTCTTTCCGTCAAGTTCGCCCGTTACTGTAAGAAGTTTTCTGCCTTCCTCGCCGAACGAATATTTAAGGTTCGTAAGAGCGGTTCCGTTCAATTTAAGAACGCCCTTAGCAAAAGTCAATTCATTGTCGCTGTTTACGAACGTAGCGGACATATCGAAACCGTTTTCTTTTGAAGCAACGTCATCAGACAAATAATATGCTTCGCCGACCTTTACATAACGTTCGTCGCCATCGTATACAACCTTGGTTTCGTTTCCGTCTCCGTCGGTA
>CALGVF010000123.1 GCA_937920115.1 uncultured Clostridia bacterium | reverse complement strand
CGTAACCGCTTCTGAGAAGATCTTTGTCAACCTTGCCCGAGAACACGCCGCCCGTAACTTCTACGATACTTGCGGAATTATCGAATTCGCTTTTTTCTTTGTTCGCCCATCCGTAAGCCTTGATTGCGTTGCCGTCTGCGGAAGTGAACGTTCCGCCTGCGATTTCGGCTTTTACAAGACCTTTATAATTCGCTCTGTCGACTATGGAAATTGCCGCTCCGTCTTCGATCGCACCGTCGTTTTCAGTCTTGGGAACAGCGTTGCCCGTAACGTTGATTTTCGTCTTGTCGCCCGTAATAAGGAGCGAACCCGAACAAATCTGAACGCCCATAGTCTTAGCGTTGATTACCGAATTATCGATAGTAAGCGTTCCGCTGCTCGGGAAGTAAATTCCGTAGCCGTTGGGAACGTTAAGAGTAGAATTTTTAAGCGTTACAGTATCGTTGGTGTTATTACCGTTGGTCTCGATTCCGCTGTGACCGTTTGCCGTCATTTCAACGTCTTCAAATATAATTCCTGCGTTGTCATAAGTGATTGTTCCGCTCATTGCCGAGGGAATAAGTCCTACAAGTTGACTGCTTATAACTTTACCGTTTTTAACTGTAAGCGTTACTTCGGAGTAGTTGATTTCAAACGCCGCGCTGTCCGTATCGGTTCCCGTGTAAGTCCAAGTTTTGCCGTTAAGATTTACCGTACGGTTAATACTACCCGAATTGAACGACTTGTTTGTAGTGTAGTCACGAAGTAACACTATTGCTTCGCCGCTTTCCTTCTGAGCCGTATAGGCTTCGTCCATAGTGTAGTAGGAAGTTTCGCCTACTTTTGCAAGATAAGCCTTTTCAACGCCGTAGTTGCCGTTTTCGTCGCGTGCTACCGTAGAGCCTTCGACAAGATATTTACTCGGGTCTTTGCTGAATGTTCCCGCTGTAACCTCAATGGTTGCTTTTGAGGAGTCGGTATCTTCATAAACGCCGCCTGCATAATTATAGTTGCCGAGCGTTCCGTTGACTGTTCCTCCTGTAATAAATATTCTCGCCTGTTTTTCTGTTGCATTTCCGTAGTTTACTGCTTTTACGTCGCCATTGATGGTTCCGCCGCTGATTTCAAGTTTTGAGAATGCCGCTCCGTCGCTATAAACCCAACTCGATACGTTACCATTGATTGTTCCGCCTTTAACGTATGCGTTATTCCAATTTTCGATAGCGTAACTGTTGGAAGAATTTAACTCGCCGCCCTTGAAATGGAGTGTACCGCGGTCTACTTTTATAACGACAAAGTTGTTTTGAGTGAACGTACCGCCGTTAATTGTAAGAGTGGGCCATGCACTCACGCTGTCGTTACCGATACGAATAAGCGAAGCACCTTTTGAAAGGTCTTCCGTACCGCTGTTGTTGACGAACTTGCCGCCATTAACTGTAAGGAAACCGTATTTGCCTTGGATATCTATAACGTAATGCGAACTTATACCCGAATTTGCCGCAGTATCTTCACGCATTACGGTGCCTGTCTGAGCCTCACTCGAATCTTTTATTGTAAGGCTATTATTGACAGTAATCGTAGGTTTACCCTTTTCCATTCCGCCGTTAAGGATATATCCGTTAAGGTCGAGCGTAAGTTTTTTTGCTACGGTTACGTTTTCTTTCGTGTCAGCGAGAAGAGTAACGGTTGCCCCGCTCTTCGCCGCGTCTATCGCTTCTTGAAGCGTTGCATACTTAACGCTGTTGGTTTCCGCAACGTAAACGCCTCGTTTAACGCCGTAAGTACCGTCTTCGTTTTTCTGAGGAATATATCCCTCTTCACAGTATTCTTCGGGAACTTCGACATGGAACGTACCGCCCGAAATTCTGATTGATTCGTCTTTGAAATCGGCGTAGTCCGTTCTAACGCTTTCCAACATTCCCAAACCTACGGGACCTGTATATTCGCCCTCGCCTTTAACAACGATTGTTCCTGTGGGAACGGGAGTAACGCCTTTTACGGCATTATCCGTAGCAACGACCGCGAAGCCCGAAGCCGCAGGTCCGTTGTTATTCTGCGTATAAGACGGGGATTCTTCCGTTGTCGCAACGGTACAAGAGTCAAGCGTAAGGTCGGTGTATTTAGCCTCGATACCGTTAGTACCGCTTATCGTACATTTTGTGAAAGTCGCTTGTTGATGACCGCCAACGCCGTTTTGATTGTCTGCTGCTTTCTGAGCCGATTCCGAACCCGAAATGTAAACGCCGCACGAAGCACTGCTCGTAATCGTAGTGTTTGTAACGGTCAGTTTTAAACCGTAGTTCGAGCCGTTGTGATACAACGTATTGCCGCTACCTATAAGAGTAGAATCAGTAATCGTTACGATAGCGTTATTCGCAAAATTAGAAACGCTGTAAGCACCGTTTATTTTACAATTTGTGATAGAATATGCTGTGTTATCCGCAGATAATGCAACAACCGCGTGACCGCCTGTAACTCCGCTAGTGACATCAACTTTATCCATTGTCAGGGTTGCGTATGCGGTTACCGCACGAGCCTTATCGACTACGATATTACCGTTTGTAACAGTAGTTGCCTTATTGAGAACAACTGCATATCTGTCCGAGCCGGAAGAGCCCATTACATAGTTAGATGTTAAAGTGTGACCGCCGAGGTTAAGAGTGACGGCTTTGTTTATAACCAACTGACTATTGACCGATACGTTGTTGAGAAGTTCAATCTTGTCGTTTTCTTTTGCGGCTTCTATTGCATCTTCTAACGTTGCGTAAGAGGTCTCGCCGATTTTAGCGGCCGACTCTCCGTCTGCTTTTGCCGTTCCCGACGAGGAAACGGACAGTACGCTAAGCCCGAAAACCGTAAGCATTACGCAAAGAAATGCCGTAAGGCTTGCGAGCAAGGCTTTTTTTGACTTTGTTACCATAAGTACCTCCATTTTTTTAGTGTCTTATTGTTGTCTATCGTAAAAACGCTTTCGACCGATTATATAATATGTAATATATCGGGTTCTGCGTAATTATCTTTTGTAAATTCGCCCGTTTTATCGCTATTTTCTTTCAATAATCACGAAATTCAACCTTTGTTCTTGACGAGCAGAGTATCAAATCACGTTAAAAGTTGCGATATTTACCGAAATTTTAACGGGCGAGCCGTAAAAAGTTGCAATATGCAAACGTTTTCCGTCGCAAGGGTACATACCCCCATTTTTCGACTCATATTATATTCTTCGATTTTCACAATGTCAAGCAATTAGCGTAGGATAACTGCTAATTTTTAAAATTTTATCGAATTCTATGTTTCGGAATATTTTTTCGTTTCTTTCACATATTTACAATAATAGTATACTACGCCCGTTGGGCGTACGTCAAGCGTTTTACGCCTGTTGGCTGTAAAGTGTATTTATGATTACAACGGAGCAGATACAGAAAAAGATTGCGGAAGCGATAAAGCAGAGCGGACTCACTCAAACCGAAATAGGCAAAAAAATAGGAATATCGCAACAGACGGTGTCGCATTATATAAAAGGGGATAAGTTGCCCGCGTTAGACACTTTGGCGAATTTATGCGTTACTCTTGACGTTGACCCGTCGGAAATTTTGTGTACGAAAAAGTAAAACGTAGTAAAAGCGTTGAAATAAAAATACGATAAAACGCCCCGCTATTCGGCGGGACGTTTTAAATATATGGTGATAGCGATATTTATTAAAACGAAATTGATAAGTCGCCGTATAGGTTGATTATCTCAGCACTTGACCA
>CALGVF010000122.1 GCA_937920115.1 uncultured Clostridia bacterium | reverse complement strand
GTACTTTTCGCTTAATGGCGTTGGTTTTCATTCGTTCGAGATTTTTATCGACGAACGCCTTTAATTCCGTTTTGTCCGTGAATTTACCCGCTAACACCTCTTTAATGTGCTTTTTTCGCTTTTTCTTGGGTAATGACAGACTCTCTTTGTAAGCCGTTTCAAACCGTTCTTTCGTGGTTTCGGGCGGCGATTCGGTCGTCGGTGGTTGTTGTTCTGTTGGTTTAACAACACGTCGTTTACAGCCTTTTCCGCTCGGAAATGCTCCTTTCGGAATGGCAATGAAATGACTGCCGTCATGATAGATTTTTGCTTTTTGTAAATTCATTGTTCGTGCTCCTTTTTGGTTTTTGATGAAAGTGTAAACTTCAAACTCGCAAGATTTTTGCGACTTCGAGAATTATTCCATATCAATAATTGTCCGTTATTTCTTTTACGAATGAGTCGAACCTTTCCTTTACGTTATTCGGCTCGATTATTTTTACTTTCCCCAAAGTACCTACAACCCACAAGAAAAAAGTTTTGCTTACCTGAACCGAAAGCGTGGTTTCCAACGCGCCGCCATACTTCCTTCGTATCTTTATATCAGTGCCGAATTTATCGTATATATCGCTCAGAAGTTCTTTATCGAATTGTATGGTTACTTCTTCAAGCTCCCCACCGAACATAGAAAAAATTTGCTTTCTATACGTTTCCGAATCGAAATTGCTGAACTCTTCTTTTTCAAGTATCGGCGCGGCTTCCACCGTAACGTCTTCCATTTTATCTATTCTGTAACGAGAAGTTCCGTCGTGCCTGTCGTCGTAACAAAGCAGATAGTAATTATCCTTGCTCCATATCAATGACAGCGGATTGAAAACGTAACGCTTTTTATCCCTATGATAGACCTTCTTTTTATTTTCGTCCAGATGATAATACAAAAACGAAACCTTTTTCTTTTGTTTTATTGCCGTTTCTATGGCGTCGATATTGTAAATAATGCTCGAATTGCCGTGCTTTTTTGAATCCAAGAAAATGATATTGTCCGTGTTATCGGTGTTCTTATATATCCCTATTGTGGAATACAACTTGTTTATAATCGTTTCTTTTCTCGTTTCCGTGAGTTTTGACGCTTTTATTACGTCGGTCAGCATTGTAATTTCCGCCGTATCGAAAAGTTGATGAACGGCATAATAATACCGCGACTTCTTCACATACGAACAGATTTCATAACCGTATTTATTCAGCAAGTCTATATCCGACGGCAGAACTTTTCTCGAAACGGAAATGCCACGCTTTTTCAATTCTTCAATAATTTCGTTTGTAGAAAGAGCGTGCGTTTCGTCGGTGGTCTTTAACAGTATATCGTACAAGACTAATAATTTAATCGAACTATCCGTGTTCTTTGACATAGTATAACCTCGTCAATTTTTTCTAAAATAAAACGTTGCCTTTCCTTTGCCCTCTCTTCCAATAACGCCTTCGTCAATCAAAGTTTTCAGAGAATTTTCAATTGACGTTTTGCCTACGGACGGCACAAGTTCCATTATATCGCTTTTCGTAAACTTACCGATTGTATTGTTCACCGCATTTCTCACTAAATCAATTGCCGACGATTTACCTTCAACTAAAGTTACTCTTTCCTCGAAATCTCTGTAAGCAGCCAAAATCGTTCCGAGCATATATTTTATAAAAGGCGTTATATCGTTTTCTTCGCTGTTCCAATTCATATCGCTTTTTTCAAGCGTTTCATAATAACTTGCTTTTGTTTTCTCAATTTTACTCTCCAAGCTCACATATTTACCTACGACATATCCTGCACGATACAAAAGCAAAGTCGTAAGCAAGCGAGACATTCTTCCGTTACCGTCATTGAACGGATGAATACACAGGAAATCAATAATGAACGCCGGAATGAGAATAAGCGGATCGATTTCGCAAGAATCCATCTCACGATTAAAACTTTCGCATATTGCCTCTATTGCCATCGGTGTTTCAAACGGATCAAGAGGCATAAAACGCACGATTTGCTCGCCGTTTTCTTTAATTTCCGCAATATAGTTTTGCGTGTTCTTAAATCTACCGCCAATACCCCTTTGAGAATAACGATATAATACTTGATGCAATTGCAAAATATATGAAGATTTTATAGGAATATATTCGTAACTCTCATGAATTAAAGACAGCGCATCACGATACCCCGAAATTTCTTCTTCGTCTCTGTTTCTCGGCGTAGTCTTTTGGTCGCATAATTGCTTTATACGAGTAGCCGTGGTTACAATACCTTCTATTTTATTAGACGCTTCGGTACTTTGTATTTTTGCTATATCTACAAGTTTTTCAAGTGTTGCAGGCTTTTGTTTTAAGAATAATGTCTGCTTCCCTTTATATTCGTGTATTTGAGCGACCAGACCTAATATCTCACTGTCCCACTTAACATCCTTTAATTTCTTGTAATCAAAACTTCTCATACGCCTACCTCCTAACGATTAGCACAATTATACCATTAAATTGGGCGATTGTCAATAGGTTTGGGCAATTAAACGCACAAATTTAATTAAAATTGGGCGAATTGTGTAGAATTTATGCAATTCCGATTCAAAGGACTCGAATTCGCATCCTTTGTATGCGTTAGGCGAATGATTTCCATAGTCATTTTAACTTACTCGACAATAATGTCTTTCTCTTTTTTTGCGTATCAGAAAAAGTCTTGCCGTCAAGTTAAAAAAATATGGCTTAAAACTGAGAGTCTAATAATTTATACGGCAATATTTTTTTGCCGTAAACCCCTTATTGTTTACACCGCTTGACTGCCGCGCCTTTTTCTGATTTTTCGTGGTTGTCGAAAGACAAATCAAAGCAAAAAAATTGGTCAAAATAGCGAAAAAAATTTTCAAACAGGAAAAAATCTTCCTATTTGAAGTTTAGAATACGCTCACAAACCAAATACAAGGAGGTCTCCCAATGAAGACAGCGGTCATCTACGCCCGTTACTCGAGCGACAGACAAACAGAACAATCCATCGAAGGACAAGTCCGTGTATGTAACGATTATTGAGGAAACAGGTCCGATTGTAAAAGAAATATTTGAACGTTATGCAGCAGGAGAGCGAGGAACCGACATTGCCACAAGCCTTGCTGAACGCGGCATATTGCATAAAGGACAACCTTTTACAGCAAAGGCAGTCTATTACATTCTACGGTGCGAAAGATATACCGGAAATTATAGTATTAACGGCGAAGTCTATACCAACATTTATCCGAAAATCATTGAACCCGAATTGTATCAACGCGTACGACAAAAAATTGAAGCAAACCGCTTTGGCAATCATATCTCTACAAAGCGTGGTTCGTCCGTTTTCGCTTTCCAAATTATCAAAACGCCGAGTTCGAGAACGGCATTCCTAAGGGGTGGAAAGTGGTTAGATTGGGAGAATATGCAAATATTTCTACGGGAAAGTGTAATAGAGAGGATGCAGAAGAGGCTGGCATTTATCCACTATTTGATAGATCTCAAGAAATCAAAAAAAGTAATTCTTGGATTAAAGATTGCGAGGCAATCATAGTTCCTGGCGAAGGTACAAGTTTTATGCCGCGGTATTATGTCGGAAAATTTAACCTACATCAGAGATGCTATTGTATAGAACCGAAAAACAAAAGTACAGGGAAATACTTCTTCCGTAATTCGGATAAGACTTTGCTCAATATGCTTTTAAGATAAGGCATAGGGCGATTAACGGTATAAAGTCCGTACCGTATAAAAACGGTGCGGACTTTTTAAAAAAACTAAATTCAAGGAGAAATTCAATGTATAAATCATATACGAAAAACAAAGTAATAACGATTCTTTCGTGCGTACTCG
>CALGVF010000121.1 GCA_937920115.1 uncultured Clostridia bacterium | reverse complement strand
AATCGGTATCAAGGTTGAAGTAAAGACCGACCAGTTCGCGCTTAAAAAACTCGCGAGCGGACAACTTGCAGTATGGGCTGCGGCATGGTCGTCTACGATTGACCCCGATATGTATCAGGTATACCACAAACTTTCTACTGCCGGAAGTACCTTGAACTGGGGTTATAACGAAATCAAAAAAGGCGGCAAGTACGCTTACGAACTCGGACTTATCAATGATCTTTCCGACCTCATTGATAAGGCTCGTGAATCCACCGACAACAGCGAAAACGGAACGCGTGCTCAACTTTACTGGGATGCACTTGACCTCGTTATGGAACTTGCGGTTGAACTCCCGACTTATCAGAGAAAGGATCTTACTGTTTACAACAAAGAGAAGATAGATTCCGCTACGCTTAATCAGAACCCGACGTCGTTCGATGGATTGTTCTCGCGTTTGTGGGAAGTCGGCTACGTCAGATAAAAATAATATTTGACTGATAACACTATATCCGAAGCGGGCAAAACGTCTTGTTTTGTCCGCCGACGATGAAAAAGACAAACCGATATTTTAACGATGAAGAAGTATCGGTTCAACGGAGAAATAATGTTTAAATACATCTTAAAGAGAATAGGTCTCGCTTTACTTATTCTGTTCGGAGTATCGATTATAATATATTCGCTTGTAAAACTGATGCCCGTAAACTACATAACGGACAAGTTTCAGGCTCAACTTTTAGACGGTACGATAAAACAGGAAGAAGTCGACCGAATGCTCGAATTATACGGACTTAAAGACAATTCGTTCCTCGGTATCTGCAAGGGATACGTCATGTGGATCGGCAACGTACTTAAAGGCGACCTCGGCAACTCGTTCAAATACGAAGATAAGGTTTCGACGGTTATATTCCAAAATATGGGTATTTCTTTCGGTATCGCTTTCGTCGCTTTGATTTTCGAATTCCTCATAGCAATTCCCCTCGGAGTTAAGGCCGCCGTAAATCAGAACGGCGTTATAGACTATACTTCGAGCGTTCTTGCCATGATCGGTACCGCACTTCCCACTTTCTTTTTCGCGGCGATTTGTATTCAACTTTTTTCGGTACAACTCGGTTGGTTCCCCGTAAACGGTTTACAAGGCACGCTTCCGAACGACGCGAGTGCATGGGTTAAATTCTGGGATAAAATATGGCACCTTGTGTTGCCTGTATTTATCATGGTTTTCCTTTCCGTCGGCTCGCTTATGAGATACACGAGAACGAATACTTTGGACGTCCTGAACGCCGATTATATTCGTACGGCGAGAGCGAAAGGTCTTCCCGAAAGCAAGGTTATATATAAACACGCTTTCAGAAATACGCTTATTCCGCTCGTAACCCTTTTGGCTGGTACGATTCCCGGTCTTTTCAGCGGCGCGATGATTACCGAGCAGATTTTCTCTATACCCGGTATCGGACTTAAAGCGTACGACGCGTTAAAAGCGGGCGATATTCCTTTTATAATGGGATATAATATGTTCCTTGCCATACTTACCGTACTCGGAACGCTTTTTGCCGACCTTATGTATGCGGTTGTAGACCCGAGAGTCAAACTCACGAAATAACGGAGGACTTACGAATGTCAGAAGAAGAAAATATATATAAAAATAAGTCCGACGAAATGGCGGAGAACATAATTGCCGCAGAGGGCGAGAGCGAAAGAAAAGACGCTCCCGTAAACGGCGAAGACGAAGCGTTTAAAAACGGAGAAAGCCTTGAAAACAGAGTGAAATTCCTGTCTCCCATGAGACTCGTAATGAAGAGGTTTTTCCGCTCGAAATTGTCGGTTGTCGGATTAGTAACCTTAATCGCCCTCTTCGTCTTTTCGTTTATGGGTCCGCTTCTCCGTTTTATCCCGGGGCTCCCCGTATACGAATCTCAGTGGATAGACAGAACACCGGGGCAGTATAAAGTCATAAACACACCGTATGATTATACGGACGCCGAAGGTAATAAATATAAGGCTTACGAGTATTCGAGAGAGAGAAACAGATTCCTTAACGCCGACGGTCAGCCGACAGCGAAGCACATTCTCGGCACGGACAACAACGGTTACGATGTTTTTTCGAGACTTATGTACGGCGGCAGAGTGTCTTTGACCCTCGGCTTCGTAGTAGTAATTCTCGAAACGCTTCTCGGCGTTATTTTAGGAGGTCTCGCAGGCTATTTCGGCAGGTGGGTGGATCAGTTGATAATGCGTATAGTCGACGTCTTTAACTGTATTCCGACCTTGCCTATAATGCTTATAATAAGTTACATGCTCGACGCCAACGGCATCAAGGATATGGCTAAACTATATATCATGATGGCACTTTTAACCCTCATCGGTTGGGCGGGCGTAGCGAGAATGGTCAGAGGTCAGATACTGTTTTTAAGAGAACAAGAGTATATGATCGCTACCGAATGTACGGGTCTTTCCGTAAGCAAAAGAATATTCAAGCACTTACTCCCCAACGTTCTTCCGCAGTTAATCGTATCTATGACGTTAGGACTCGGAAGCATAATTCTTACGGAGGCTACCCTCGGATATTTGGGGCTCGGTCTTCCCGCGGAATACGCGACGTGGGGTAATATGATAAACGTACTTACAAAAGAAGTTTCTTATTGGGGATCTTATCCTTGTCAATGGGTTCCCGTCGGTATCTGCATAGTTCTCGCGGTTTTGGCGTTTAACTTTGTCGGCGACGGTCTCAGAGACGCATTTGACCCGAAGATGAAGAGGTAATAGTATGTCGGATAAAACAGATAAAAAAGAACTGAAAAAACATTATCTCTCCGCTCAGGAATCGAGGCAAATCGCTAAGGAAAACAGAAACGCGATGCGTTATTTCGAAAAACGCAAAAAGCGTAAACACGTTCCCGAAAGCGAATATACTTCCGTAATGAAAGACCCGAAGAATATCGTAGAATTCGAAAATCTCCACACATATTTCTTTACGGATTCGGGCGTTTCCAAGGCTGTAAACGGCGTATCGTTCTCGATTCCCGAAAATTCCGTCGTCGGAATAGTCGGAGAATCGGGTTGCGGCAAGTCGGTTACGAGTCTTTCGCTCATGCAACTTATACAGGCTCCTCAGGGGCAGATCGTAAAGGGCGAAATTCGCTTCAAGTCGATGGAGTATAAAAAAGACGAGAACGGAAATCCCATTCCCGTTTACGAAACGACGATTGACGAAAACGGCAACGAGGTAATTAAAACCGTCGAAGCGAAAAACCGCAAAGGTGAAACCATATTCGATAAAGACGGTTATCCGAAACTCATTCCCGTTCAGGCGAGAGACGAAGCGGGCGTATTGAAGTACGAAACCGAAGAAAAAGTCTTCGATATCGCGAAAATGCCGACAAGCGAAATGTCGAGAATCCGCGGCAGACAGATAGCGATGATCTTTCAGGAACCGATGACTTCGCTCAATCCCGTATTCACGATAGGAAACCAACTCGACGAAGTAACGCTCCTTCATATAAAGGACGCGACGAAAGAGGAAGCGAAACGCAGAAGTCTCGAAATTCTGAGTCTCGTAGGCATAGCGATGCCGGAGAGAGTTTACGCATCTTATCAGCACGAGATTTCGGGCGGTATGAGACAGAGGGTAATGATAGCGATGGCTCTTGCGTGCAATCCTCGTCTTATCATTGCCGACGAACCGACTACCGCACTCGACGTTACAATTCAGGCACAGATACTCGACCTTTTGAGAGACGTAAGAAAGAAGATGCACGGCTCGATAATGCTCATAACGCACGACCTCGGAGTAATTGCCGAAATGGCAGACTACGTTTACGTTATGTACGCGGGCAAAGTCGTCGAACAAGGCACCGCTCAGGAAATATTCAAAAATCCGTTGCATCCGTACACGATAGGTCTTCAAAAGAGTAAACCCGTCGTAGGAAAGGAAGTGGACGAACTGTATTCCATACCCGGAAAAGTTCCGAACCCCGTAAATATGCCCGACTATTGTTATTTCAGAGAGCGTTGTAACGCTTGTACAGCAAAATGTGCGGGAAAATATCCTGCGTTCGTAAAAGTTTCGCCGACTCACGGCGTTGCTTGCTACAAATACACCGACAAGGCTGAATCAGATGAGTGAAAAATAAGGTGTAATAATTAAATAAACATAAAATTAAAGCAGTTTTTGTTTTTTTAGAAAATAAACATTTGATATATTTCACTATTAAGGAAAAACAAAAATGAATAAAAGAGGAACTTATGATTCAGATAAACAAAAAAAAGATAGGTGTTAGTGTGCTGTTAACATTTGTAACCTTAGGTATTTACGGAATATATTGGAAGTACCTTTTAGTTAAAAATGTTCGGCAATTACAAAATAAAGAAGGAAGTTGTGTTGGAGAAACACTTTGTTTGGCTCTTGTGCCGTTTTATGGTTTGTATTGGTGGTATACAAGAGGCGAAAGTCTTAAACAAATTTCAAACAAAAATGAATATAATTTTACAGGAAGCGGCGTAGCGTATTTAGTTCTTTCGATTTTTTTATTAGAGATTGTTGCAATGGCTATCATGCAAAAAGACTTTAATGAGTTAGTTGTCGGAGGATATTTTGAAGATGCTGATGTTGTAAATATTGAAACTCCGGAAGAAGAGGCGAGCAGCGAACTCGCAAGGGAAATAGAGCAGGGCGATTACCTTTTAAAAGTATTGCACCTTAAAAAATATTTCCCGCTCGAAACCGATTTCTTCGGAAAACCTCGTTCTTACGTTCGCGCCGTTGACGACGTCACGTTCGGCGTAAAAGCGGGTTGTACCGTAGGAATAGTAGGCGAATCGGGCTGCGGAAAAACGACCATGGGCAGGACTGTTCTCCGTCTTTATTCGGTAACGGGCGGCAAGGTCATTTTCGACGGTCAGGACATCGGTGCAATGAAAAATTCTGAACTTAGGAAAATTCGTCCGCAAATTCAGATGATATTTCAGGATCCGTATTCAAGCCTTTCACCGAGACTCAGGGTCGGCGAAATAATCGGCGAAGCGGTCGCGGAGCATAACATCGTACCGAAAGAAGAACTCAAAGATTACGTTCTCGACGTTATGAACAAATGCGGACTTCAACCGCAGTATTACGAGAGATACCCGCACGAATTTTCGGGCGGACAAAGACAGAGAATCTGTATAGCAAGGGCGCTTGCTCTTCGTCCCAAACTCGTTATTTGCGACGAACCCGTTTCCGCTCTCGACGTTTCCATACAGGCTCAGATAATAAACCTTTTAAAATCGCTTCAAAAAAACGATAACCTTGCGTATGTCTTTATTTCTCACGATTTATCCGTCGTCGAGCATATAAGCGACGAAGTAGGCGTTATGTACCTCGGAAGTATGGTCGAATACGGCAACAAAAAGGATATATTCAAAAATCCGATGCATCCTTATACAAGGGCGTTGTTTTCCGCCGTTCCCGTTCCCGACCCCGACGTCAAGAACGAGAGAATTATATTGAAAGGCGATATTCCGTCGCCTGCAAATCCGCCTTCGGGCTGCAAATTCCACACTCGTTGCAGCGAATGTATGGAAATATGCAAAACGGTGGCTCCCATATTCAAAGATTACGGCAACGGTCACAGGGTCGCTTGCCACTTATACGATCAGGAATAACTTTTTTGGAAAATTGAAATGAACAAATTTACGAAAAAAATTGCTTTAATGATAACGAGCCTGACACTCTGCGTCAGCGTTGCTATATCTTCCGTTGCGTTTGCTTT
>CALGVF010000120.1 GCA_937920115.1 uncultured Clostridia bacterium | reverse complement strand
CACTTTGTTTCGTCTTGCATTTTTATCCCCTATCGTCAAAATTTCGCTTACGCTCTATTTTGCCACTTCCCCCGAAGGAGGAAGCGGGACGATTCTTCTTACAAGTTTTCGCGAAGTAGGAAGCAAAGGAACACGCTCGGAATAAGCGTATTTTTAGTTTTCGCGTTTTTTCCTTAATATTACTATCGCGACCGCCGCAAGTCCGCATAAAGCCGCCGTCCCGCCTACCGAGCCGAAACAACCGCTTCCGCTGCTTCCGTTATTTCCGCTGTTTTCGCTGTCGCCGCCCGACGGGTCGTTACCTTTGTTTACTTTCTTAAAGGTCACCGCTCTGCTCGAAAGTCCGAACACGCCCGAGTCGTAGCAAAGTACGGCTTTTACCGTATCTCCGCTCTCTTCCAAAACTACCGCGGTCGTCGTAACGTTCTTTTCTTCGCCGCTATACGTTCTCGCCTTTATCGTAACTTCCGAACCGTTCGCGGGAAGTTCGTTTACTTCGACGGTTTCGTTTACGAGGAGAGTTTCAACCTCGTTCGCCGTATAATTTACGGGGTCGTTGGTCGTTATTCCCGTAACGCCGTTTTTCACCGCCTCTTTCATGCTGTCCGCTTCGTAAGTCCACAGCCAAAGAGGAAGTCCGCGTTTGGCGAAATATTCGTAAGCCGTTTTGTACGCCTCTTTCGTTCCGCCCTCGCCGTAAAAGGCTTTCATACCGCCTTTTCCGCTATACTGCATGCTTATTCCGCTCTTCACGGCTTTCGCCTGCTCGAAAGCGTTTGCCCCGCCCGTCGTATAAAGCAATACCGCCGTCGGAACTTCGGGTATTTCAGCCCGCACGCGGAGAATCTGAGCGGGATAGAAAGATATAACCGCTATTCTGCTCGCTATATTGTATTCGCTTATCTTTTCGGCGAAGAGATTTATAAGTTCGGCTTCTTCGCCCTTTATTTCTATAAGAAGTATAAGATCCTGAGCCTCCGGAGTAAGAGCGGCTTCGAATATTTCGTCCAAAGTGGCGATTTCGGAAGTCATATCGCTCATTTTCAAGGCTTTGAGTTGAGCGAGAGTCATATTGCTCACCCTTCCGCTCGCCGCCGTTCCGTCCGCGTTTCGCATCGCGTATTTTATATCGTCGTCGTGAAGAAGAACGATTTTGCCGTCAGCCGTCTTTCTTATATCGATTTCAACGTGATTCGCTCCCGATTTCGCCGCGTCTACTATCGCTCCGACCGTATTTTCCGAATGTACCGTAGTAAGTCCTCTGTGAGCAACGATATATGGGCTTCTGCCTAAAATATAGCCGTTTTCGCTCTTGACCGCTCCCGAAATCTGCAACATAACTTCGTTGAGATTTTTGACCGACGGGGTAACTATTCCGTAACCGCCGAGATACAGGGCGTTCGCCGCGGAAACCTTATCGCTTTCCGTTTTCACCCACACCGATTTCAGTCTCGACTGAATATATCTTACCGTATCGTAGTTGGTTTCGCCCTCTAAAATTATCGTCGTAGCGCCGAAAGCATTTGCCTGCGTTATGGCTACCGCCGCAAGGTCTCTGTCCGAAATATCTTCCGCTATATAATATACGTTAAGATTTTTGATTTCGGCGGCGGCGATTAAAACCGAACTCGAAGAGGAAGCGACCGCGGCGGCTTTAAGTCCGCTCGCTTCGTAATACGCCTTGAACGCTTCGAGTATGACCGAATTTTCTATGCGATATACCATAGCGATATTTTTCAAAGCGAGTTTCGTCGCGAGTTCGGCGGCGGTCGTTAAGGCGTTGCCGTCCTTGTCCGCGATTTCTCCCGTAAGGGTGAAACTCATTATCGCGGCGTCTACGTTCTCTTCGTCGATTTCGGCGAGCGACTTTTCGCCGTCGATTTCAAGCACCGCAAGCGGAGCCGCAACGAATTTGTTTTCCGTCGTTTCGCCCGCGTCCGCATCGGCGGAAGCGGCAGTCTTTCCGAAGCCCGTAAACAGACCGAGAGAGACTGCGAAAGCAAGAATCAAACAAAAAAACTTTTTCATATTTTCCCTTCCTCAAAGTTTCTTCGACACTATTGTAAAATACAATTTTAAAGATTGCAATGCAATTTATAAAGAAAAAATTGTACTTTTTACAGATTTACATAAATTTTACAGTTTGTTTTCGCAAAGTATACGAAAGCGAAACGCAAACGATAAAAACGACATAGAATCTCGTGTCGCCGCGTTTGACAATCGCTTTCTTCTATGGTAAAATGCAGGTATGAACGAAAATATTATTGACAAAAGCGTATTTTTTCAGACGGAAATAACCGAGACGGGACGAGCCGTGGTCAACTTCACTTGGAACGAGTTTGTCGGTTTCTTCCCGTATTACAGAGTATATTATATTGCGGACGGCGAAGCGGATATTATCCTCTCGGATAAAAGCATGCGTCTAAAAAAGGGAAATATCTATTTTATTCCCGCATTTTCGATAAAAAGCGTAAAACTTATCACGGAAACGCTCGACCATATATGGATACACTTCACCGTGGGAAGAGGGCTTGCCCGCTATCTCGAAACGGCTGAAAAGGCTCTCTCCTACCCCGCCGAAGAAGCCGACGTTGCGGCTTTTAAAAAAATACTCGAATACTCGGAAGGCGTCCACCCCGAAGCCGTAGCGAAAAACGCCGCAATTACAGGGCTTTTGAGTTATCTTTTGGCAAAATTTTTCATAGGGAGCGAACACACCGCCGATTCAAAAGAAAAGATGCGGTTTATGCCCGTGCTTAAATACATAGACGAAAATCTTTCGGGAAAAATAGAGAACGACGAACTGTGCAAACTCGTCTTTCTGAGCAAAATATACTTTTCCAACCTGTTTACCAAGCAATTCGGGAAATCGCCGAAACAATACGTACAGGAAAAGAAAATGATGACAGCCGCGACCCTGCTCGTCGCGACCGACAAACCGATAAAGGAAATAGCGGAAGAAGTCGGATATTTGGACGACGCGTATTTCAACCGCAGTTTCGCGAAATACACGCACATGACTCCGGGGGCGTACCGCAAGACGCTCGGTTCGATGGCGA
Source organism: uncultured Clostridia bacterium (assembly GCA_937920115.1). Taxonomy (GTDB): domain Bacteria; phylum Bacillota; class Clostridia; order Christensenellales; family Borkfalkiaceae; genus UBA10281. The sequence continues at coordinate 226 of CALGVF010000120.1, read as the reverse complement.
AAGCGAAAATAAAGGACAAGCCGAAGAAAGACGAACCGAAGAAAAAGCGGACGAAAAAATGAGCCGATATACGTCAAAACCCGCCGATAATCTACTTATACGCCGTTATTTTAAAAATCTTGATTAAAAAACAAGCGGCTGTAAATAAACTAAATTTCTTGCTTTCCCCTTTGGGGTAGATTTCCCCGATGAAACGGGGAAAATGTCGCGAAGCGACAAAAGGGGC
>CALGVF010000119.1 GCA_937920115.1 uncultured Clostridia bacterium | reverse complement strand
TGCTATTATCACGTATAAGGCTTTATATGTGTGCAATTTTTCTGATGACGAGCAGACTATAATTGAAGATTATCAAGACAATATTTATAATATAATAGAATCAACTTTTAGAAAAACCCCTTCTACGGTTGTAGGCAGAAAACTTATTTGCGATATTTTTCCTATAACTATAAGTAGTATAAATGTTTCTTTGCTGAATGATCAATATCACTGTTTTCCCAGCGTTGAAAAATTACTCGAATTTATCAATAACAATGAGGAAAATTTAGAAGAATTAGATACTTCAAAACTAAGAAAAATAAACTCAGCCATACAAGGGGCTTATGGTACAGTAAAAAGAGAAAAGCGAATCTTTGTAAATGGAACGAAAAGTGCTGTTATAAATGAAATAAATGATTATATTGAAACTTATGATGACAACCAATTCAGCGCTATAACATCCGATGTGAAAGGAATACAAAGAATTAGAGGTATGGCTGGTAGTGGAAAAACTATTGTATTGGCTAGAAAAGCAGCTCAACTTCATTTAGATTACCCTGATTGGAATATTATAGTCACATATTCGACTCGTAGTCAAAAGAATCAATTGGAAAAGTTAATTCGTGACTATTATGACCGATTGTCAGATGGAGAATCTATTAACGAAGAAAAAATTCGTGTAATGCATGCATGGGGATCTGCTGCCGCAAATGGATTGTATTATGAAATATGTCTTCATAATGAAATACAACCATTAAATTATGGACAAGCAAAAAGTTTGTTTCAATCCAGTAAAAATATATACGAAAAGTTGTGTGAAAAGGTGTTAGATTCAAAAAAATTACTAAAAAAAGAATATGACTGCATTTTAGTGGATGAAGCCCAAGATTTTAAAAAAAGTTTTTTTAAAATGTGTTTAAAAGTTGTAAAAGATGATCGTCTTGTTTATGCCTATGATGAATTACAAAATTTAGGCGGAGAAACAATGGATAGTCCCAGTAAATTATTTGGCAAAAAAATTTCCCACGATACACCATTGAGAGTATGTTACCGAAACCAAAAAGAAGTTATCGTAGCAGCTCACGCACTTGGCATGGGATTATACGCAGGCAAACTACCAATCCAAATGCCAAGCACTTTAGATGTATGGGATTCTATTGGATATAATTGCGAGGGGGAACTAGCATATGGTAAAAACGCCATTCTGTACAGGTCTAACGATACTAGTCCTACCATATTGAATATTGATGAAGATCCAATTCTTTTTAATAGATTTGATACTTTTGATGAATCTTTATCTTATTTAGTTTCTCGTATTAACAAAAATATTGAAATAGATAAATTATATCCAAGAGATATAATGATAATTGATTTAGATACCTTGAATGCAGAAACAAACTGTAGATTATTGGGAGCGGCTTATAGTTCCATTCCCTATCACTATGCGGGAAAAAGCAATCCTGAAGATTTCTTTAGAGATGACTCAGTTGTTTATTCAAGTATTTTTAGAGCAAAAGGTAATGAAACTTATATGGTATACATCTTAAATGCTCAAAAGGTTATAAATTCCATTGATAATATCACTCAAAGAAATGCTCTTTTTACCGCTATGACACGGAGTAAAGGATGGGTTGAAGTTGTCGGTTGTGGCGAGGCAATGGATAATTTAATTGCTGAGTATAATGAAGTTAAGCACAATCAATATAAACTTGTGTTTGCTCCATATCCAACTAAAGAAGATTTGAAAAAAATAAAAACATATAGTGACGATATTTCCAAAACTGAGGCCGATGCTCTACAATTAACAAGAGATACTATTAAAAAATTACTCACTGAAAACAAAAGAGACCCATTAATGGTGGCCCAAGATTTATTTGATGTTCATACCAAAGAGGAATTAATTAAATTACTTTTAGGAGAAAATACAGATGGCGAAAACTAGTTTTGCCAAAACATTAATAGAAACATATAAAAATATTATAAATATTTTATATGATAAAAAAATAATAATAGATTATAATGAATTATCAGAGAAGGATGTTGGACACAAAAAAATTATAGAATTTTGTACCAAAGATAATTCATCACAGTGTTTAATGGATCCATCAATAATCGCAACAGATTTATATAGTCAATTGTATTCACATAGACAATTTAATATTGAGTTTGTAGATGGCAGTATATTATTATTCCAATGTACAATTGAGGGGAAAAAGATTATAAAACAACGAATGGTATTTATAAAGATCTATGAAAGTTTACCTCAAGAAGATGTCGAAAGTTGGGAGGCTTATCAAGTCAGTGATGCTGAAAAAACACAATTAAGTTTTCCTATTCTATTAAGGACAGACTATAATTTCAATGAAAACAAGGAATATCATCCTATTTCACATCTAACTATTTCAAATATTGAAAATTGCCGCATTCCAATAAAAGCAAATCTTGGATTTGACCGTTTTATTGAATTTGTATTGCATCAGTTTTTTCATAGATTTGACATACCCATTCCTAAAATGAATTATGATATCACAATAAAAGATGTGGAAAGAAAAAAAGTGCATGTTAATTGGGAAAATTAAAAAAACGACCGAGGAATCGGTCGTTTTTTGGTCTTCCCGCCGAGAGTCGAACCCGAAACTGCGCCTTAGGAGGGCGCCGTTATATCCATTTAACTACGGAAAGATATATTAAATTTTACAAGATATAGCAATACCCGTTTTGGCGAACTGTTTTCGCCGTGGCAACCATTTAGGTCACCATATTTTTATCTATCTGCCGTCCGCTCGCAAAAATAAGCAATTTCGGGCGGTTTTCGCGTAGTTTTGCCCCGTTTTCAAGGGTTCATATTAGGAATAGCAAACCCTTAGGAGGGGTTTGTTATATCCATTTAACTACGGAAGCATTTATTCGGTTTTTTCACTCTTTTTAGATTGTACTACCTTTTTTTGTCTTTGTCAATTTTTTTGAGTTCGTTTGGTCGCCTTTTTTATTCTTTTACGCTTTTTTCAGCGAATTTCACTTCGCTATTCTTTACAACTCCCACCGTTTGAATAAATCGACGTATTTCGCAAAAATATTTATCAACAAAATATCGGTTATTTCGACGGCGATTTACGACAATTTACGACGGCTTATTTCGACTTTTTTCGGGTTGTGGTTTTCGACATATTCCGCGTTAATTTTTATCGACTTTTTCTCTTATTTTCCGACAGCGATAAACGACTTTTTACGACGGCGTTTTTCTCTTTATTTCGACAGCATAATAATTCTTTATTCGACAAGATAACGTTTGAAAATGCCAAGACGGTGGCGTAAAAAGCAAAACGGGACGTCGGGGGCGCCGTCCCGAAAACAATGAATTAAACGATAATACACAAAAAAAGATACCCGTCACGTTTACTCGGGTATCATATTTTTTCTGCCTATATCAAACTTTTTCTCTTATTTTTTCATTACCGAAAAGGCTTTAACCGCGTCAGCCTTCGCCGTCACCGTTATTATGTACTCGCCGTTTCTCGCAGAAACCGCAACCTTCGGCTTTTCCGTAAGATTAAAATAATCTTCCATAACGTACGACAAGTCCTTCACTATAAGGTCGAGACTCTCGCAGGTCAGCGACAGTCTGTCGGTCTCGATTACCGACCGCAATCTTCTCAACTGTTTTACGTCCATTATAAACTCTTCTTTATCCCCCGTCTTATTCCGCCCCAAAAGCCCGCGTATTTAGATACGCAGTCGTATATTTTGCTCTTTCCGCTGATTACGTTGTACGCAAGAATTTTAAACGCTTTCAAAGCCTCGGAGTCCGACGGCAGAAGTCCCGCGTTATACAAAAACACCCCGTCGTCGTCGGGAATCACTCCTGCTAAGTTACACTTCAACGTTCTTTCGATTTCCTCGGGCGAAAGCATTTCGCCGCTCGCGACAAGGTCGCCCCGAACTCTGTTTACGACGAGTCTCACGCTCTTTAACCCGTACCCCCTTAAAAGAGACAGCACTTTATCCGCGTCTCTTAAACTCGACAGGTGCGGCGTAGTAACGACCAACGCCTCTTCGGCGACCGAAACGGCGAGCGTAAAGCCGTCGGCTATTCCCGCGGGACAGTCGATTATTATAAAGTCAAAGGAAGCGGAAAGTCCCTCTATAAGTTCGTTAACGCCCTTTTGCGGCAAAATTTTCTTCGATATGGAATGGAGCGACGGGAGTACGTAAACGTTCTTCGCGGCGGGACATTCGACAAGAGCCTGCTTCGCCCGACACCGTCCCTCTACGCAGTCCGCGACGTCGTATATAACGAGATTTTCTACCCCCGTTACGACGTCGAGATTGTTAAGTCCGAAATCTGCGTCGAGTATGCACACCCGTTTACCCGATTGCGACAATCTTATACCTAAATTTGCCGCGACCGACGTTTTTCCCACGCCGCCTTTTCCCGAAGCGACTACAATTTTCCTTGCCATAAGGACATTATAAAACAAAGTCGCCCGTATGATTTAAGATTTTTTGCCGTTATTTAATATTTTTTGTCATAAAAAAGGCTGCAAAAACAAATCGCTTGCAACCCTTTTATAATTTTAACTTTTTTATTTGCGTAATTTTGACCTCTATCGTCTTGACTTTCATTTCATTCCGTCAAGACACTCTCCCCACGGAGCGTGCCCCTTTTGTCGCTCTGCGACATTTTCCCCGTTTC
>CALGVF010000118.1 GCA_937920115.1 uncultured Clostridia bacterium | reverse complement strand
CGCGGAAAGAACAATGAATTAAGCGTGAGATACGCCTGAAAATCGGGTTCGGTTGGGGTTTTTATCGGCTATGAAAAAACAAATCGATAAATGGAAATCGCTTTACGAAAAGAACGTTGGAAAATTGAAACCGAACAGAAACTCGGGCGAAGAAATCGACGAGTATTTTAAGAGTAAATACGCCTATAAGTCGATTAACTGCGGCAATTTTAAGTCAATAGTCGAATACAACGTGCTTTCCAACGACTTTTCGAGAGAAAAATTGAAAGGCGAAAAGCCGAACGTAAATTGTTATACGGTCGGCGATATTTACGTCGGAATAGATACTGTTAGCGGCGAGTTCCACGTTGAATGTGAGAATATAGAAAATGCTTCGGCGATATACGACGATTTATTCGCGTTCCGAGGACTTGACGAAACGGACTTAAAAAACTACGTTCTCGTCGGACAGTATATCGAACTTCATAAAATAAACCTAAAATAATATTGTGGAAAAGAGATATGATTATTTACGCTACAAACGAAACTATGAAACGCTATAAACTGAAATGTCCGAATGAGATAATTTCGCCCGAAATCAAAGAGATAAACAGGAGCATTATCGAAAAGGAAAAAGATGACCCGTTATACGCTTGGGGGATGAAACTGTTTTATTTTGACGGTCGGAAGTGTATTCAATTTATAAACGCTCAGACAAGAATTGCGGTTTTTTTGTTTTTCAAAAATATAGCGGATAGAGGTATGTTTTTAAATGACGTTGCCCATTACCTCTTATGGCTGTATGACGACGATTTGGAAATGCAAGACGCTTTAAAAAGATATTATGCTTCTTCGCCGCTTGCAACCTTTGATAAAATAACAGATAGAAGTTTGATTTCGGTTTTAAATTACAATGAAAGATGCTTTCTTAACGTCGGTAAACGGTATATTGAAAACGGCGTTTTGCAAACTAAAAAAATAAATCGGGGCGTAGCAAATTATCTTACTACAGTAACGATTAACGGAAAAAATGAATATGTTGTTCCGAAAGAATTTTTCAGGGAAGCGATTATGAAGAGGTTTGGGGCAGACGACTAGTCAAGGTTTTTATGAATACGATAGAAAAGGCGGCAAAAGTTACGACCCGAGAATGATAGTTCTCGAAACTCAGACTTGCAACGAAGCCGCGATTAAATTTTATCGGAAATGCGGATATTCCGTTATCGGGTTCGATATGTACGCTTACACGAACGACGACCCCGAGCGGAAAGAAGTCAGAATCGAAATGGGCAAGAAATTGAAATAAGATAGTAAAATATAAAAAAGAAGACCTCTATCGTCAACTTCGTTGACACTTCGCCTCGGCGGCGGACGCCCCCTCTCCGTCAGGCTTCGCCTGCCACCTCTCCCGTTTCATCGGGAGAGCCTACCCCAAAGGGGAAAGCAAGATGGGGTGAACCCGTTTCATCGGGAAAATCTACCCCAAAGTAGAGGGCAAGAGAGGAACACTTACCCGTTTTATCGGGAGAGATTACCCCAAATGTAAAAACAAGTTTGGAGATATAAATGTTTTTTAAAAGATTACGCGAAGATATTGCGTTCGCTTACGCGAACGACCCCGCCGCCCGCTCGAAATTCGAGATTTGGCTTACTTACCCCGGCGTTAAAGCCCTGTCTTGGCATAGATACGCCAACTTCTTATACCGTATCAAACTAAAACTGCTCGCTAACGCTACGTCCAAATTCGCAAGATTTCTGACGGGTATCGAAATTCACCCCGCCGCTAAAATCGCTTCGGGCGTGTTTATCGACCACGGCTCGGGCGTGGTAATAGGCGAGACCGCCGAAGTCGAAAAGGGCGTGCTTATCTATCAGGGCGTAACCCTCGGCGGTACGGGCAAAGACAAGGGCAAACGCCGCCATCCGATAATCCGCGAGGGCTGCGTGCTGTCCTGCGGAGCGAAAATACTCGGCGGCATAACCGTCGGCGAATATTCCAAAATCGGAGCGGGCAGCGTTGTTCTGAAAGACGTGCCGCCTCATTCCACGGTCGTCGGCGTACCGGGGAGAGTAGTTCGCATAAAAGGCGAAAAAGTACCCGACAACACACCCGACAAATGCGACCCCGTTATGGAAGAATTATGCAACCTCAGAGCGAGGGTTGACGAACTCGAAAAACAATTAAGGAGCGAAAAAAATGAAAATCTATAACACCTTATCGGGAACCAAGGAAGAATTCGTGCCGATTAACGGCAATAAAGTGAATATGTACGCCTGCGGAATAACCGTTTCGGGCGAGGCTCATATCGGTCACGCGTATCAGGCTCTAATTTACGACATTATCCGCAAATTTCTCATTAAAAAGGGCTACGACGTGACCTACGCGAGGAATTACACAGACGTGGACGACAAGATAATCGCGAGGGCGAAGCAGGAGAACATTCCCGCGGACGCTTACGCGAGAATGATGATAAAGAAAATCGACAAGGTTATGCGTGAATTCGCGGTGGACGACCCCGATATATGGCTTAAAGCGACCGAAAATATCGGCAACATAATCGACTTCGTTTCGGGCTTAATCGAAAAAGGACACGCCTACGCGACGAAAAAAGGCGACGTGTATTTCTCGGTCGAGTCGTTCGCCCCTTACGGCAGACTTTCGCACAGAAACCTCGAAGACGCCATGAACGGGGTCAGAATAGACAACGACGAAGAGAAACGCAACCCCCTCGACTTCGCCCTTTGGAAGAGCGCGAAAGAGGGCGAAATCTGTTGGGATTCCCCGTGGGGCAAAGGCAGACCCGGTTGGCATATCGAGTGTTCGGCGATGAACAGAAAGGCGTTCGGCGACGAGGTGGATATTCACGGCGGCGGCAGAGACCTCATTTTCCCGCACCACGAGAACGAAATCGCTCAGTCGGAGGCTCTCACGGGCAGACAGTTCGTCAAATATTGGGTTCACAACGGACTTATCAAGGTAAACGGTCAGAAAATGAGCAAATCGCTCGGCAACAGCCTGCTTCTTTCCGATCTTCTTAAAAAATATCCCAACGAAGCCGTCAAATTCGCCCTCTTACAGACGAATTACCGAAACGATATAAATATTACGGACAACCTCTTTCCCGAGGCTGAGAGGCATTTGTACGAGTTTTACAAGGTATTCTGCGAGGCGACGGACGCAGGGATAAAAATCGAGGGCGATTATCCCGAAATCGACGAGGCGTTCGACAGGGCTATGTCCGACGACTTCAACACCGCTCTCGCTCTTTCCGACCTGTACGCCGTTTTCAAAAAAATCAAGGCGGCGGTCGCGGCGAAAGACCCCGAGGCGGGGCAAATGCTCTCGCAGGTTAAAAAGACTTATTCGCTTTTAGGGCTGTTTAAGTTCGACCCCGAGACTTACGTTAAAAACTACGAGAAAACCCACGAGGAACCCGTCCCCGAGAACGTCAAGGCGTTAGCCGAGAAAATGCAGGCGGCGAGAGCGGCGAAAGATTACGCTTTAAGCGATTCGATAAGAGCGGAAATACTTGGCTGCGGCTACTCGGTAATGATTTCAAAAGACGGCGTTTCCGTCAAAAAAGCGTGATAAACGACTTATAGACGGACTTTTGCACGGCGATTGTCGGTTTGCGTCCGAGAAATAATAAAGAATTTGCGAAAACGGTTTACAAAATCGGCGATTTACGATATAATTAAGACATAGCAATCAAGGAAAACGATTATGATAACTTCAAAAGAATTAAGAAAGGCATGGATCAAGTTTTACGAAGAGAGAGGACACGTCAACATCGGGGCGGTTTCTCTGATAGGCGACGGCTCGACGGGCGTAATGTTCAACGTTGCGGGAATGCAGCCGCTTATGCCTTACCTTTTAGGGGCTAAGCACCCGTCGGGAAAGACGAGGCTTTGCAACGTTCAGGGGTGCGTGAGAACGGTCGATATAGAGAGCGTCGGAGACCCGACCCACTTCACATTTTTCGAGATGATGGGAAATTGGTCGCTCGGCGATTATTTCAAGAAAGAAAAGACGAAATGGTCTTACGAACTTTTAACGAGCGTATTCGGACTCGACGGCGAGAAAATCTGCTCGACGGTATTCGAGGGCAACGACGCCGTGCCGAGAGACGAGGAGACGGCTTCGCTTTTAAAGGAAGTCGGAATAAAACCCGAACACATATTCTACCTGCCGAAGAGCGATAATTGGTGGGAACTCGAAGGAACGGTGGGAACGCCCTGCGGACCCGACAACGAGTGGTTCTATCCGAGACACGATAAGCCGTGCGGACCGAAATGCGGTCCCGATTGCGGTTGCGGCAGATACGTGGAAATCGGAAACGACGTTTATATGCAGTACAAAAAGACGGCGACGGGCTACGAACCGCTCGCCAACAAGAACGTGGACACGGGTTTTGGCCTCGACAGACTGCTCGCGTTTTTAAACGGCATTACCGACGGATATAAGACCGATTTGTTCCTGTCCGTAATCGAATATCTCGAAAAGACGACGGGCAGAAGTTACGATAACGACGAAGAGGCGAGAAAGGCTATGAGAATTATCGCCGACCACGTCAGAACGGCGACCATGCTTATCGGCGACGTAAACGGAATAGTTCCGTCCAACGTCGGAGCGGGATATATTCTCAGAAGACTTTTAAGAAGGGCGATAAGATACGCGAGACAACTCGGAGCGGAGGTTTCCGTACTTTCGGGAGCGTCGAAGATATTTATCGAAGAGATTTACGGCGAAGCGTACCCCCTTCTCGTAGAGAAAGAAGAGTACATTTTGTCCGAAATAGCGAAAGAGGGAGCGAAATTCGAGGCTACCCTCGCTACGGGACTTAAAGAATTCAATAAATGCGTGGACGGCATAAAGAGAAAGAATCAGTTTATGTCGCAGAAAGACCCGTCGTATAAACCCGAAACGGTAATCGGCGGCAAACAGGCGTTCCACCTGTACGACACTTTCGGTTTCCCGTTGGAACTCACCGAGGAACTCGCGGCGGAAATCGGATATACGGTAGACGCGGACGGTTTCGCGGCGGCTTTCAAGGAACATCAGGAGAAGAGCAAACAGCCGCAGGGAGCGTTTAAGGGCGGTCTCGAAGAGCAGAACGAAATCACTGCGAGACTTCACACCGCGACTCACCTTTTAAACGCCGCTTTGAAAGCCGTTTTAAAGGACGACAATATCAATCAGAAAGGCTCGAACATAACGACCGAGAGACTTCGTTTCGACTTCAATTTCGACAGAAAACTTCTGCCCGAGGAACTCAAAGCGGTGGAAGATTGGGTAAACGAGGCGATAAAAGCGGACGTCCCCGTCACCATGGAAGAAACGACCGTAGAAGAGGCGAAAAAGTCGGGGGCGATAGGCGTGTTTACGGCTAAATACGGCGAAAAAGTCAAGGTCTACACGATAGGCAAATACAGCAAGGAGATTTGCGGAGGACCGCACGCGAGCCATACGGGAGAACTTCACCATTTCCGCATAGCGAAAGAAGAGGCTTCCTCGGCGGGCGTAAGAAGAATAAAAGCAGTATTAGATTGAGATACTACTCGTATGGGAAAGACTAAATTTGTTATAGGAACGATGTTATCGGCGTTGACGGTCGCAATGTGTGTTATCGGCACAATGCTGATGTATGACGCAACTCATCTCGAACCGGATGCGGCTATTGCCGGAATCGTGCTTATTCCGGTAGCGTTTATGTTTTATTTCGCTCAGATTGTATTTGCCCTGCCGTCGCAGATTTTGCTGTGGCTCAATTTCGGACGGGACGGCTACGGAAGAGTCGCAAGTGCGATAATTGCGATAGTCGGCATTTTCAGCGTGCTTTTGAGCGGAACTTATACGTTGTATTTACTTTTAATATAAAAAATATAAAGAAGGTTAAAAAATGGACAGAGTAATACCCGTAGTGGTAATCAAAGACGTAGCCGACACCGAAAAGACCTTGTCGGCGTTAAGAGAGGGCGGGATAAACACCGCCGAAATCACGTTCAGAACGGCTTGCGCGGCGGAAGCGATTTCGCTCGGCGTAAGTCTTTTCCCCGATATGAATATCGGAGCGGGAACGGTAATAAACGGCAGACAATGCCTCGACGCGTTAAACGCGGGAGCGAAATTCATTGTTTCGCCCGGATTCTCGAAAGAGGTCGCCGAAATTTGTTCGGTAAACGACGTTCCTTACTACCCCGGTTGCGTAACGCCCACCGAGATTATGGAAGCGTTGGAGGCGGGACTTACCGTACTTAAATTCTTCCCCGCGAACGTTTACGGCGGGCTTAAAGCGTTAAAGGCTTTATCGGGTCCGTTCCCGCAGGTTAAATTTATACCGACGGGCGGGGTAGACCTTACCAACTTAAAGGAATTTTTGGAATTCGACAAAATATTTGCGGTCGGCGGCTCGTTCATGATGAAAGGCGATATCGCGGATAATTGTCGCAGGATAAACGAAATTTTAGCGGAGGTTAAATAAATATGAAAGTCGTTACTTTCGGTGAAGTAATGTTGAGACTCGCTCCCGAGAACTATCTGAGATTCGTTCAGAGCGAGAAATACGAAGCCACTTTCGGCGGCGCGGAAGCGAACGTTGCGGTGAGCCTTGCGAATTACGGCGTGGACGCCGCGTTCGTAACGAAATTACCCGCTCACGAGATAGGACAAGCGGCGGTCAATAGTTTGAGAAAATTCGGCGTCGATACGACTAAAATCGTAAGGGGCGGCGACAGAGTCGGCATTTATTATTGCGAAAAGGGAGCAAGTCAGAGACCGAGCAAGGTCATTTACGACAGGGCTTATTCCTCGATAGCGACCGCTAAAAAAGAAGATTTCGATTGGGATAAAATCTTCGACGGCGTAGAATGGTTCCATTTTACGGGCATAACTCCCGCCCTTTCGGACGAGACCGCCGAAATTACGTTAGAGGCGTGCAAAAAGGCGAAAGAAAAGGGAATAACTATTTCCTGCGACCTCAATTTCCGCAAAAAACTTTGGAGCAAAGAAAAGGCGGGCAAGGTCATGGGCGAAGTCTGCAAGTACGTCGATTACTGCATAGCGAACGAAGAGGACGCGAAAGACGTATTCGGAATAGAAGCGGACAATACCGACATAAACACGGGTAAACTCGACAGAAACGGCTACATATCGGTCGCTAAGAAGTTGACCGAAAGGTTTAACTTCAAGGGCGTTGCGATAACGCTCAGAGAGAGTTTGTCGGCGAACGACAATAATTGGTCGGCAATGCTTTATACTGACGGCGAAGCGGTATTCTCGAAGAAATACGCTATGCACATAGTAGACAGAGTAGGCGGCGGCGACAGTTTCGGCGGCGGACTTATCTATTCGCTTTTAAACGGCTACGACGCTCAGAAAGCGATTGAATTCGCGGTTGCGGCATCGTGCTTAAAGCACTCGATAGAGGGCGACTACAATATGGTATCGGTATCGGAAGTCGAGGCGTTGGCGAAAGGAAACGCGAGCGGCAGAGTTCAGAGATAATCGGCGGACATCCTCAAAAACGGGGCTATAAGTCGATAAAACGGCAATTTTCAGAGTAATAGAACAATAAAACAATAAAACGAAAGACTGCGAGTAAAGTCCGAAAGGGTATACCCGCAGTTTTTTTGTAGTTATATTTTGCTCCGCAAAGTTGTATTGCCTGTGGCGGTTATATTTGCCTTGCGGCGTAGGGGACGGCGACTTTAAGGCGACGTCCCGTAGAATGGGAGTTATATTGCCTACGGCAGTTATATTTGCCTGTTGGCAAGTGATATTTCCTTGCGGAAGTTATATTTTGCTCCGCAAAGTTGTATTGCCTGTGGCGGTTATATTTTGTCCTCTGCCGGCGGGGGGGACC
>CALGVF010000117.1 GCA_937920115.1 uncultured Clostridia bacterium | reverse complement strand
AAAACGTAAATGATATATATGTCGGCGGTCCATGCAGCATGGCGGAAATAATAAAAAATAATTGGTATAAGAGTAATAATGATTAAATCGGTTTTTAATAGTTTGCGCAGACGTTGGACAATGTTTCGCGTGAATAAGATATACAAAGGAGTAAAGCATTTCGAGCGCAAAAGAAGGTTGCTTAATTCAATAGGATACGACATCGGAGAAGGGACGAAAATTGTCGGACCTGTAGAGATTTACGGCAGTTTAACAGTCGGAAAGAATTGTTGGATTGGGAAAAATTTGAAGGTAAACGGAAACGGAAAAGTAATCATAGGAGATAATTGCGACATTGCGCCTGAGGTAACTTTTCAGACCGGCGGCCATAAAATCGGAAATTCTGAAAGACGTGCAGGTGACGGGTGTAATTTCACGCAGGAAGTAGGTAGCGGTTGTTGGATTTGCGGTAGAGTCACTGTTTTGAATAACACAAAAATCGGAAATTCAAGCGTTGTTGCAGGATGCGCTTGCGTTACAGAGAGCGTTGACGAAAATACTCTTGTCGGCGGCGTTCCCGCAAAGGTAATAAAAAAACTAAATGATTAAAGAAATATTACACAGTAAAGTTACGAAAAATGCGGGATGGATAATCGGCGGTAAAATAGTCCAGATGCTTATTAACCTTGTTGTAGGGGTCATTACCGCCAGATATCTCGGACCTTCAAATTTCGGGTTGATAAATTATGCAGGGGCTTATACGGCATTTTTTTCGAGTTTTTGCACGCTTGGTATCAATTCTGTTATAGTAAACGAGTTCATAAACAATCCCGACGCAACAGGCGAAATCATCGGCACTACGCTTGGACTTAGGGCGATTTCCAGTTTTTTATCGGCCTTGACTATAATAGGTATTGTTTTTATCGTAGACATGGGAGAAAAAACGACAATTCTTGTTGTTACGCTTTGTACGATAGGATTGTTGTTTCAGATATTCGATACGTTTAATTATTGGTTTCAGGCGAGGCTTCAGTCAAAAACGACGGCAATCATAACATTGATTGCATACGTTGTTACGTCGGCATACAGAGTTATATTATTGATTCTTCAAAAACCCGTTACATATTTTGCTTTTGCCACGTCTATCGATTATATATGTATAGCAATATTGTTTTTAATTTCATACAAAAAAAATAACGGGCAAAAACTTAGTTTTTCAAAAGACTACGGCAAAGTGCTTTTGAAAAAAAGCATGCATTTTATATTACCGGGTCTAATGGTTGCCATATATGGACAAACGGATAAGATCATGCTTAAACACATGATAGGCGACACGGAAATAGGATACTATTCTACTGCGGTATCTCTTTGCAATATGTGGTGTTTTGTTTTGTCTGCGATAATAGAATCGTTTTATCCCGTCATTGTGGAGGCTTTCAAAACAGACCGAGACGATTTTTGCAGAAAGAATAAGATGTTATACGCCATAGTTTTTTACGTCTCTATAACGGTTTCTGTTTTCTTTGTGATTTTTGGGGGGGGGGTTATAAAACTTCTATACGGGAAAGAATATCTCGGCGCCGTTGCTCCTTTGCAGGTTATTACTTGGTATACCGCATTTTCTTATTTGGGCGTTGCGAGAAACGCATGGATTGTCTGTATGGACAGGCAGAAATATCTTAAGTATTTGTATTTGTCTGCTGCAATATCGAATGTCGGTTTAAACTTTCTTTTAATCCCGCGTCTTGCAAGCGTAGGCGCGGCCATTGCGTCTTTAATAGCGCAGATTATAACAACGTTTATAGTTCCTTTTTTTATAAAGGAGTTGCGGGAAAATTCGGTAATGATGGCTCAGGCGATTATTTTCAAAGGCTTAAAAAAGAGATGATTCTTTTTAGCGGCGGGGAACCGCCGTTTTTTTATACTCTTTTTCATAATTACTTTTCCATACTCATTTTTTCCTTAATCAATAACTTTTTCCTCGAATATAATTTTTTCGGCTTGACTTTATTACCATATTTTCTGCCTTTTCATTATATATGTACTTTCAAAAATATCCCGAAAAATTTTTTTTAAAAAAGTATGCGAAAACCCTTGACAAACCATTTTTAACGAATTATAATATGGGTGAATTTAGCAATCGAAGTAAACGAGTGCTAACATTCAAAAATAAAGAGTGCCAAACATTCCGATCTGTTTCGGAACGGAGGGTGTTCGGAAAAGGAGAGGATAGTATGGAATTGACGGATAGAAAAAAGAAGATACTTCAATACGTTGTAGACGACTATATCGAAACCGCAGTTCCCGTTTCTTCTAAAAGTCTTACCGAAAGGCATCTGAAAAATATCAGTTCCGCGACGATAAGAAACGAACTGTCTGCCCTCGAAGAACTCGGCTATCTGACTCAACTTCATACCTCGTCCGGCAGGGTTCCTTCCGCCGAAGCGTACAAACTTTACGTCAGCGAACTGATGGTAAAGGATAAACTCAGCGTGAAAGACCTTGACTATATCAAGAAAATCTTTCTCGATAAAGCCGACAATATGGAAGAGGTAATCAAAAATACTACCAAAGTAATCAGCGAATTAACTTCGTATACTTCGGTCGGTATTCAGAGTCACGACACCGCGGAGAAAATCGAGAGCGTTAAGTTTTTCAGATACAAACCGAGCAGCGCTCTCGTGCTGATTGTCACTGAGTTTCGCCTTTTGAAAGATAATTTTATCGACATACCCGAAACGATGACCGACGAGCAGTTGAAAGACGCCGAAAAGGTTATGGACAATATGTGCAGGGGTAGGAGTTTTGAAGAGGTTTGCGGCTTAAAGCCCGAACTTCGAGACGACTTCCTCGGTTACAAAAACATTTTCCTTAACGTAATCGAAGCGTTGAAAGTGTATATGACGACGACTGACGATGACGTGGTCACGGCGGGCGAGGACAAAATTCTCGACCACCCCGAGTACGCGGACGTAAACAAAATCAAGAATTTCCTGTCCGTCGTTACGAGTAAGGATAAAGTAATGAACTTGCTCGTGGGCGACAACAGAGACATCAAGATAAACGTTAAAATCGGTTCGGACGGTTACGACGAAATTCCGAAAGAATGTTCGCTCGTCACCGCAACGTACACGGCAAACGGAACGAAACTCGGCACTTACGGAGTTATAGGCCCCATCAGAATGGATTATCAGAAAGTAGTAGCCGTACTTGAAAACGTCGGAAAGATACTTGAAAGCATTTTATCCGAAAAAGGGGTTTAAAGGAGGCGTACCAAATAATAATGACTGAAAACGAAAAAAAGAAAAAGTTTTTCAAGGACAGGTTGAACGACGAGTCCGAGAAAAAAGTCCGTGAAAAGGAAGCGGAAGCCGAAGAGACCGAAGAAGTGAAAGAGGCTTTGGAGGAAATCGAGGACGATGCCGAAAAAGAAGCGGACGAAATAGAGAAAATGACGGAAAAAGAGGCGAAAGCCGCTTTGAGAAAGGCTTTTTCGGAGTCCGAGGAGTTGAAAGCGAATTTAGAAAAACTCAAATCGGAGAACGAAGAAGCGAAAAACGATTATTTAAGAGCCAGAGCAGACTGCGAAAACGTCAGAAGACGCAAGGGCGAGGAAGTTCGCATGGCGTACGACGACGGCAGGAAATCGGCGATAGAAAAAATATTGCCGATAGGCGACAGTTTAGATTGGGCACTTAAAATGCAACTTGACGACAACACGAGAGACGGAATCGAGAAACTTCTTAAAAAGTATCACGAAACGCTAACCTCGCTTGGCGTAATCGAGTTTTCGCCCGAAGTCGGAAGCAAGTTCGACCCGACGACCGCTAACGCGGTAATGACCGTTCCCGCAGAGGGAGACGAGGAAGTCGAGACGGTAAAACAGGTTTTCGGCAGAGGATATAAACTCGGCGAAAAGATTATGAGATACGCTCAGGTATCCGTAGTCAAATAAAAATTCAGATTATATATAAAAAGGAGATAGATATTATGAGTAAAGTAATCGGTATAGATTTAGGAACTACAAACTCTTGCGTAGCGGTAATGGAAGGCGGCGACCCCGTCGTAATAGCGAACGCGGAAGGTTCGAGAACGACTCCTTCGGTAGTAGGATTTCAGAAAGACGGCGAGAGACTCGTCGGACAGATAGCGAAAAGACAGGCGGTCGCGAACAGCGACAGAACGGTCATTTCCATAAAGAGACACATGGGAAGCGACTATAAAGTAAACATCGACGGAAAGCAGTATTCTCCGCAGGAGATTTCCGCTATGATACTTTCCAAACTTAAAAAAGACGCCGAAGCGTACCTCGGCGAACCCGTAAAAGACGCGGTAATCACTTGCCCCGCGTACTTCACGGACAGTCAGAGACAGGCGACTAAGGACGCAGGCAAAATTGCAGGACTTAACGTACTTCGTATAATCAACGAACCTACCGCTGCGGCTCTTGCTTAG
>CALGVF010000116.1 GCA_937920115.1 uncultured Clostridia bacterium | reverse complement strand
AAAACAATCGAAGAATGATATAATGATTACATTATGGTTGACGGAAAATTTTTAATTGAAAAACTTATAGCGTATGCGAAAGCCTTTTTGTATCTTGGCGACTCCGACGAGATATATATGCGTAACACCTTAATGTCGATGATGAGAATATCGTCGCCTATGGATAAAGTCCCGAATCTCGGCTTTATCAAAGAAATGTCCGTGCCCGACGTTCTTTTCGGCGAACTTACCGATTATTGTACCGAGGCAGGTATTGCGGACGACGAAACGCAGGCTAATCTTTACGCTTCGTTTATTTTCGGCGTTCTCACTCAGAAGCCGTCCGAAATAAACACGACTTTCAACTATCTGAAAGAAAAAATGGGGGCGCAGGCGGCATGCGACTATCTGTACAATCTCAGCGTAAAGAACAATTACATACAAAAGACGGCTATTTCGAGAAATCTTTTGTGGGAATATAAGGACGGCGACAACGTTCTTGAAATTACTATAAATCTCAGCAAACCCGAAAAAGATAACAAAGATATAGCGAAACTCGTAAAAGCCGATCCGGGGGCGAAAAAATATCCTAAATGTCCTCTTTGCAAGGAGAACGAAGGTTATCTCGGAAACTACAATCACCCCCCGAGAGCGAATTTAAGGACTGTGTCTTTGAATTTATGCGGCGAAGAGTGGTTTTTGCAGTATTCGCCTTACGCCTATTTTAACGAGCATTGCATAGTGTTCAATAAAAAGCATACGCCTATGCAGATGACGAGGCAGACTATACTCAAATTGTTCGATTTTATCGACGTTTTGCCGAATTACTTTATAGGAAGCAACTCCGATTTGCCTATCGTCGGCGGTTCGATATTGAATCACGAACACTATCAGGGCGGCAAACACACTATGCCTATGCACAAGGCGAAACCTCTTTACGTTTTGTCGAGCGAAAAGTTCCCCGACGTCGAAATCTCCATTCTGAATTGGTACAACTCGGCGATAAGGCTTACGGGTTACAATAAAAACACGATTGCCGAACTCGGCGGAGATATAGTAGAGGCTTGGAAAAAATATTCGGACGAAAGCGTAGGAATCGTAAACGGAATAGAGGAATGACACAATTCCTGTACTCCCGTCGCAAGATACCTTTCGGACAATAAATTCTGTCTTGAAATCATACTCAGAAACAACTATACGACCGATATTTTCCCCGACGGCGTTTTCCATGCTCACCCCGAGTATCACAACATAAAGAAGGAGGGTATAGGTCTTATAGAGGCGATGGGACTTTACATTCTCCCCGGCAGACTTAAACGACAGATTGAAGAAATCGCCGATATTTTATGCGGAGACGTCAAATTCAACGCGGACGAATTGAAGCCTGAGGATTCTCTTTACGTTCACAGAAATATGATAAAAGAACTCCTCAAAGACAATCCGAGCATAACGGAGAGAGACGAGGCGTTGGAAATTATCCGAAAGAGAATAAACGAAACGTGCGTTCACATTCTCGAAAACACCGCGGTATTCAAGAAAGACGAAGTCGGAACGCTCGCTTTCAGAAAATTCCTCAATACGCTTGCGATAAAATAAACTCAATAAATACTTAAAAGTCCGCTCGTCGGACTTTTTTATTGTCTAAAAATGAATAAAATCACGTATAAATGCATAAAAACTGTATAAAATTAAAAAATATTCAAATAATTTTAAAAATATGCGTATAAATGCTTGACGAAAATTTTTTAAAAGAGTATACTCTCCTGCGTTAGTTCAAAAATAAAGGAGTTGCTTATGAAAAAAATTATTACGCTTTTGTTGAGCATTGTTACTGTTTTAGTCGCCTGTTTCGCTTTCAGCGGTTGTAAAAACAAAGAGTCTAAAATAAAGGTCGTTCCCGTATCGCTTTCGAGTGAGGAATACGCGTTCGCCATAAAAAAAGGTGATACGGAACTTAAAAATTCGGTAAATACCTTTTTGAAAGAAAAAAAGGCTGATATCGACGCGATATTTGCAAAGTATACGGCAGAAAACGTCAATCTTAACGATTCCTCGAAATTCGGAGACGAGACGATAAAAACCGAGCCGAGCGGGGCGGACAATGAACTTGTCGTTGCGACAAACCTTGAATTCGCACCGTTCGAATATATGATTGGCAATAAAATCGCCGGAATTGATATGGAAATCGCTAAACTTCTTGCGGCATACCTCAATAAAACGCTTGTAGTTGTTAACATGCAGTTCGAAGCGGTGGTTACGTCGGTTTCCACGGTCGAGACGTACGATATAGGTATGGCAGGTCTTACGATTACCGAAACGAGAAAAGCGGAAGTTGATTTTTCAGACGCGTACTTCGGAGCGACGCAGATGCTTGTCGTAAAAGAAAACGATACAACGTTCGACGGACTTACCACGAAAGAACAGATTAAAGAAAAACTTGCTTCGCTTAGCGGTAACGCCGCAAAATGTGGAGGTCAAAAGGGAACCACCTCTCAATTCTATATAGAGGGAAGCGAAGATTTCGGTTTCAACGGTTTCAAGAACTTGGAATTCAGCGGTTATGCGGGTGCATCTCAGGCGGTTGCGGATATGCTGAACGGCAATCTTGCTTTCGTAGTCGTGGATAAAGAAACGGCAAATGCTCTCGTTGCGTCGTATAACGCATGAGGTTGAAATGAGCAAGTGGGATAAATTTGTAAAATCTTTCATTACAAACGAAGGTTATAAAATAGCGTTGTCGGGTTTATCGGCAACGCTAAAAATCGCTTTTTTCGGTTTTTTGATAGGGCTTGTCATAGGTCTTATAATCGCTTCGGTTAAGGTTGCGGGCGAGCAGAGCAAAGTCGCGAAAATAATATCGAAAATAGGCGACGTGTACGTTATATTTTTCAGAGGAACGCCTATAATCGTCCAACTGCTTCTCGTGTACTACGTCCTGTTTCCTCTTATCGGGCTTAATAATATCGATAAACTTGTTGTGGCTATTATTACTTTCGGTATGAACAGCGGGGCGTACGTTTCGGAAATAATGCGAAGCGGCATACTTTCGGTCGATAAAGGGCAAGCGGAAGCGGGGAGGAGTCTCGGACTCGGATATTCCATGACTATGTTGAGAATAGTTCTTCCGCAGGCTTTCAAGAATATTCTTCCTACGCTCGGCAATGAGATTATAGCCCTTGTAAAAGACACTTCGGTCGTAAGTTTTATAGCGGTAGTCGATTTGACCAACGCCTTCCAACTTATCGGAAGCGGAACTTATGAATTCGTCGTACCGTATCTTATTCTCGCGGCGACCTATCTCGTCATAACGCTCGCCTTATCGGGAATCATAAAATTAGTTGAAAGGAGGCTCAGAACAAGTGAACGAAAATAAAATTTCCATGGTTGACGAAACCGAAATTTGCAAGAATTCGTTTTTAAAAATCAACAACGTGTTCAAAAATTTCGGCGATTTAAACGTTCTGAACGGAGTCTCGCTCGATATAAAGAAAGGCGAAAAGATTGCGGTTATCGGACCGTCGGGAGGCGGTAAGTCTACCTGTTTAAGGTGTATGAATCTGCTTGAAAAACCGACTTACGGTGAGGTTTGGTTCGAGGGAAAACTTTTAACGCCCGTGGACCCGTATCTGCATTTCGATATGATAAGAAAATCGAAAACCTATGCGGGAATGATCGAAAAAGGAATGGACGATTTCGAGGCGGTAAAGGAAATCAAGGTCAACGATTTATTGAAAAAGAACGAAGGAGCGGAGTTCAATAAAGCGGTTAAGTCCTTCTATAAGTCGAATTTTCAGGAAATTAACGTTACGAGAAGAAAAATCGGAATGGTTTTTCAGCACTTCAATTTGTTCAACAATCTGAAAGTTATAGACAATATGACCCTCGCTCCCGTAAAACTCGGAATCAAGACGAAAGACGAGGCGAGAGAGAAAGCGTTTGAACTTCTGAAAAGGATAGGCTTGCAGGATAAAGCGGACGAATACCCGAACACTCTTTCGGGCGGACAAAAACAGAGAATCGCGATAGTGCGATCGCTTATGATGAATCCCGACGTGATATTGTTCGACGAGCCGACTTCCGCTCTCGACCCCGAAATGGTCGCCGAAGTTT
>CALGVF010000115.1 GCA_937920115.1 uncultured Clostridia bacterium | reverse complement strand
ATCCCGCCGCATAAACAGACGAATTATATGGCAAATTCTGCCGACAGATTGGAAATGTGCCGTCTCGCGTTTGGCGATTTCGCGACCGTTTCGGACTACGAAATTTCAGATGGCGGCAAGAGTTATTCCTATAAAACAGTCGAAAAAATTAAAGCGGAATACCCCGACTATGAAATTCTTTTTTTAATGGGTACGGATATGCTTTCGACTTTCGACAAGTGGAAATACCCCGAAAAAATACTCGAAAACGCAACGCCCCTTCTTTGCGAGAGAACGGGCGACGGCGAAAAAAAAGAAGAGACTTTGAAGCGGTTTAAAGAGCGATTCGGCGTAGAGGCGAAGTCGCTCGATTACGTCGGTAAGGAACTTTCGAGCAGCGAAATAAAGTTTCGTATAATGCTTTCCCTTCCCGTTGATGGTATGCTCGAAAACGCCGTTTACGAATATATAGGCGGACATTCTGTCTATAAAAGCGATAAGTTTTTTGATTTCGTAAAGAATAACGAGAAGAAAAGCAGAGTCGTTCATACCTTGGGCGTAATGCTTCTCGCCGAGACGCTATCGAGAAAAAACGGAGTCGATACGAATAAGGCGGTGCTTGCGGCGCTATTGCACGACTGTGGCAAATATTTTACGAAAGCCGACTTTCCCGAGTGCGAAATGCCGACGGACACCCCCGAACCCGTGGAACATCAGTTTTTGGGAGCGTACATTGCCGAACATACGCTCGGTGTTAAGGATAGAGATATTTTGGAAGCGATAAAGTATCATACTTCGGGCAACGAAAATATGTCGCCGCTCGCGAAGATACTTTTTATAGCCGATATGACGGAACGCGGCAGAGACTACGACGGCGTGGAAGAGTTGCGGAAAATCGCCGAAGACGACCTCGAACAAGGCTTTCTCGCGGTGCTTTCGCATAAGGCTGAATACGTTAAAAGTTCGGACGACCCGATATTCGGGCTGACCGAAAAAACCTGTAAATATTACGGAATAAAGTTCTAAGGAGACAAAAAAAATGGAAGCGAAAGAAAAAGCGAAAATAATATGCGACGTTTTGTCGGCTAAAAAGGCGTACGACGTCTTAAAAATCGACGTAAGCGAAAAGACCGTTCTCGCAGACTACTTTATAATTTGCAGCGGTAAGTCCTCGACTCAGGTACGTTCGCTCGCGGAGTACGCCGAAGAAGAAATTGAAAAACACGGCGGCGAAGTCAGAAGAAAAGAGGGAATGGACGAGGGCAGGTGGGTCGTCGTCGATTTCGGCGACGTGATTCTGCACGTTTTCAACGACGATACGAGACTTTTCTATCACCTCGAAAGACTTTGGTCGGACGAAAAAAACACCGAGAAAATCGACTGATTTCATTCGACGTTTTTAGTGTTGTTGTTCGATAAAATGCGTTGTTTATGAACTTATAGGCGGCTATTTGCCGTTCACAAAGTATTTTTTCTCGGAAAATTCTTCGGGGCGTATCACTATGCCTTTAAACGCGAGGTCGGGCTTTCGCAAGACCTTTTTGCAAGGTTTTTTCTTGGGAACCACGTCTTTAATATAGTAGATTTTAGCGTCGGACGGCTGTTCGGCGTTTTTTATTTCGGTTTCCCCTCTGTCTTTGTAAATATCTCTGTTTTTAATCGCCAACACGCAGAATTTCGTCACGCAAGAAAGCCCGAAAGCGGCAAAGAAAACGAGAGCGATAAGCAGAATACCCTGAATTAAATTCGGCATAAATTTTACCTCCATAGATTCAACTCTCTAACGCCTTAATTATACAATGTTTTGCCTCGAACGAACTTTCCGTTTTTGTCGAAAGCCTAAAAATGTTGTCGAAATTCTTTAATATCGGGGAATAAAGGCGTTAAAGATAATAAAAAGCCGTTTTCTTTTCGTAAAAAAGTCAACAATCTCTACAAAATAATATAAATAGAGGTGCTTATGAACGTAATATTCAAAGAGGGCGAAAACGCTTCCCTCGCCGAAATAGAAGCAAAAACGAATGGCAGCGAGAACAAAATAGCCGTAAAAAGCGACTTCCCGATAGCGGGAGCGGTCGGCGAACGGCGTAGCGAAAATGCGGAAGAGTACGAAAAAACCGAAAAATTTACCTCTCGCGTTACGGGGGATAAAATTTCGGAGACCACGGCAAAAAATTTCGACTGCGAAATTACCGACAGGGCTTCCGTAATTTTCGGGCAGAGCGAAGACGAAATGAAAAGGGAGTTTCGGGCGTTCAAAGTCGCTAAACTATTCAAAAAGTTCGATTTCGATTTGACGGGAGTCGTTTTAGGCGAAACCCTTTCGGACAAGTTGGAGGACGCCGCGTCGCTCGGATTCGGGAGCGTTCTCGTAACGCCTCAGAATCTTAAAATCGCGAAAGAAAAACTTAAAAAGACCGAGGCGAGCGTTTACGCGGCGGTGTGTTATCCGTTCGGGGAAGAGAGTTACGGGGTGAAAAAATACGCTGTGAAAAAGGCGATCGAAAAGGGTGTGGACGGAGTTTTCGTACCTGTCGGAATATCGTCGATAAAGCAAAACGGTTTCGAGGCTATAAAGAGAGAGTTTAAGAAAATCGTCAAGGTTTGCCGTAATAAAAGGCTGTTCGTAGTGATAGAAAGCGGGGCGATAAACTCGGTCGAGACTGAAAAAATCGTAAAAGTACTCTCAATGGTCGGCGTTAAAAATTTCGTATCGTCGAGCGGGTATACGGAAGTGGGCGAAGGACTTTCGTCGGTCAAGAATATAAGGTATTTCTTAAAGAGCGGCTGCGAAGTTTCGGGGTATACGGACACGGTGAAAAGCGACGACGCGATAGGACTTTTGGCGGTCGCGGACAGACTGCTTGTTAAAAACGCGGTAGAACTTGCGACCGATTTAAAGACCGCCGTCGGCGTGTTGAATTTCTGAGTATTATATCGAATGAAACGAAATTGCCGCTATCCGCTTAGGGGTAGGGGGAGGCTTTTCTAAAAATTTACAGAAACATTGATTTAATCGCAATATTATATGAGACGAGGCTGTAAAAAACGGGACGT
>CALGVF010000114.1 GCA_937920115.1 uncultured Clostridia bacterium | reverse complement strand
TCGGAAAACGAACTGAAGATGAATGAAAGCGACGCCGAAAAGTTTTACAAAATATGCGAACTGTCGTCGAAAGCGGTTTTACGGGGCAGAGGAACGGTTAATACGAAAATTAAATGGAACGTATGGTGGACGAGAGATCAGAACGTCGATAAAAAGGCGATTGACGAGAACGTAAAAAATGCGGTTGAGAGCGGCGTTTATGAGGAAATACTCGCCGAAAAACGCCAAAGCGTTAAATTGTGGGCAGAAATAGTCCGACTTTCCGAGGCGTTGAAAAGCGGTGAAGAACTCGATTTTATTAGGGTTTCGTGCAAATACGGCTTTTATCTGTTTTCATTGTTTGAAAAATGTTACGAAATCGCGATAAAGAAGTCGATGGGGTTAAGTTGCGAAGACGCTATATCCGAGTACGATAATTTGTGGGAAGAATGGCAAAATTTAAAGAGTGAGAACGACTGTTGTCCGACTTTATACGTCAAGACCGAATATTCGCTCGATATGGTCGGGTACAGCGGTAACTGCGGACTCGACACGCTTATTCGATAATGCGGTTTACCGATAAAATTTTCAGAAGAGGAGATACGAGAATGAAAGAAAGATTTGAATGGTTAAGAGCGTGGTGCGACGAAACGCAAAACAGCGATTTACCACGCATGTTGCTTGTGGGGGATTCGATAACCGAAGGGTATCAGTCGCTTGTGAGAGAAAAACTGAAAGGTAAATTTTACGTGGATTATATAGCGACTTCTTACGCCGTGGACACGCGTATTTATAACGAGGTTGTCGAACGCTATGCAAGAGATTCCGAGTATGCGTTTATCCATTTCAATCACGGCTTGCACGGTTTTTACATGGACGGAAAAACATATGAAAAGTCGGTCTATAAGTTGATTAAACGGCTTTGTGTGGTTGCAAAGGTCGGCGTTGCGACGTCTACTTCGGTATACGAGAAAGGACTCGTCGGAATAGACGAAAAGTGGGCTGAAAAACTTGCGGAACGAAACGGGGCGATCAAGAGAATAAGCGAAAAACTCGGGCTTGCCGTTGACGATTTATACTCGGTCAGTCTTTCGGTGGATTTAAAAGACAGAACGGAGGACGGGTATCATTATAAGAACTACGAATCGTTTGCGTCCGCCGTATCGGAGTTTAT
>CALGVF010000113.1 GCA_937920115.1 uncultured Clostridia bacterium | reverse complement strand
CGTCTACCATTGACAAAATACGCTCGACCTCGCCGCCGAAATCCGCGTGTCCGGGGGTGTCGATAATGTTGATTTTAACGCCCTTGTATTTGAGAGCGGTGTTTTTTGCGAGAATGGTAATGCCCCTTTCTCTCTCTATGTCGCCGCTGTCCATAACCCTTTCGGCGACTACTTCGTTACTTCTGAAAATGTTGTTCTGCTTCAAAAGAGCGTCCACGAGCGTGGTTTTGCCGTGGTCGACGTGGGCGATTATCGCAATATTCCTTACTTCGTTTCGTATATCCATATTTTCACTCCGATTAAAAACTCTTATAGTATATATATTGATTAGTAATTTGTCAAATAAATAGGTATTTAATTAGACATTTTTTTGCTTTTGTGCTATTATTTAGACTATGAAGAAAATTCTTATGATTGCCACGGGCGGAACTATTGCTTCGGGAAAAAGCGTGGACGGACTTACTCCCGTTTTGTCTTCCGAGGAATTGTTGTCGTTCGTTCCCGAGATAAAAACGCTTTGCGAGGTCGAGTCCGTTCAGCCTATGAACATCGACAGTACGAACATTACCCCGAAGGCTTGGCTTACGCTCGAAAATATAATCGAAGAAAACTACGACCGCTACGACGGGTTCGTAATCTGCCACGGCACGGACACTATGGCTTATACCGCCGCGGTACTTTCATATCTCGTCCAAAACAGCCCGAAACCGATCGTAATCACGGGTTCGCAAAAACCTATCGGTACCGAAATTACCGACGCGAAAACCAATCTTTGCGACAGTTTTTTGTACTGCTGCTCGAAGTACGCGAGCGGCGTTCAGATTGTGTTCGACGGCAAGGTAATTAAGGGAACTAGGGCGAAAAAGACGAGAAGTAAGAGTTATAACGCCTTTTCGAGTATAAATTATCCTTATATCGCCATTATTCAGGACGGCAAGGTAATGCAGTACGAGCATAGTCCGAAGAAGAGCAAACCGACTTTTTATCGTTCGCTCGACCCGAAAGTGGGGCTTTTCAAACTTGTTCCCGCTGCGGACAGCCGCATACTCGACAAATATTTCGAACTCAACGACGCCGTTATAGTCGAGAGTTTCGGCACCGGCGGCATACCCATGGGCGACGAGTTCGGGTTCTACGACGTAATCGCCAAATGGCGTAAAAAGGGCAAAATACTCGTCATGTGTACGCAGGTCGTGAACGAGGGCAGCGATATGACCGTGTACAAAGTCGGCAAAAGTTTAAAAGAACGCTACGGGTTTATAGAGTCTTACGATATGACCCCCGAAACGGTACTCGCGAAACTTATGTGGATACTCGCTTTCGAAAGGAAAACGGGCAGGGTGAAACGCCTTTTCTACAAGACGATTGCCGACGATATACTTTATACCGAATAACGGGCATTGCAATGTAAAAACTGTTCTATAAGTCGATTAACGGCATATTTACGGAGATAAAATGATAAAGAAATTCGCAAAATATTATAAACCGCACATGAAACTGTTTATACTCGATATGGTATGCGCTTTTACTGTGGCGGTTTTAAACCTTTTGTACCCGAAAGTCGCGGGTAACATAATAAAGAACGGCGATCTGAACTACGTTCTGATTTTTTCGGGCGTTCTTTTGGGTGTGTTTTTGCTGAAAGCCGCTTTAAACTATATAATCACCTATTGGGGTCACGTCGTGGGCGTCAGAATACAGGGCGATATGAGAGCGGAACTCTTCGCTCACTTGCAGAAATTGCCTTTTTCCTACTACGACGAAACCAAGGTCGGCTCGATTATGTCGAGACTCGTAAATGACCTTTTCGAGGTTTCCGAACTCGCTCACCACGGACCCGAGGACGTGTTTTTGTCTATCCTCTCGATAGTCGGGGCATTGATTATGATACTCTTCATAAATCCGTGGCTGTCGCTCATACTTTTGTGCATAATACCGCTTATCGCATTTTTCGCGTCGAAACTGAGAATAGAACTCGTCCATTCTTTTAAAGAGTCGAGAGAGAAAACCTCGGAGATAAACGCGACGGTCGAAAGTGCGGTTTCGGGCATAAGAGTGTCGAAAGCGTATACCGCCGAAAAGCACGAGAACGAGAGGTTTATTCACGCAAACGAAGGGCTTAAACAGGCGAGAAAAATTCAGTACAGGTCTATGAGCCGCTTCAATACGGCTATGAGTCTCGCGATGGATATATTGTATCTCGTCGCCTTTTTCGCGGGCGGACTTTTCTATGTAAAAGGACTTATTTCCGCAGGCGATTTGACGACCTACGTTTTATACGTCGGAATGCTCATAACCCCGATAAGAACTTTCGTGACCATTTTCGAGCAGATCGAAGAGGGTATGACGGGCTTCAAGAGATTTTTGGAAGTAATGGCTATCGCCCCCGAAAAGGAGACGGACAGTCCCGTGAAAGTAGACAGACTTTCGGGCGATATAGTATTCGACGACGTGAGTTTCAAGTATAAAAAGGAATCGGACGACGAAAAAAACCTTATTCTTCGCGACCTTTCGCTTGAAATCAAGTCGGGCGAGACGGTCGCTCTCGTCGGTCCGTCGGGCGGCGGCAAGACTACCCTTTGCAACCTTATTCCGAGGTTTTACGATATAGATTCGGGCAAAATCACTATCGACGGAATAGACGTAAGAGATATGAGACTTTACGATTTAAGACGTAATATCGGCTCGGTCGCTCAGGACGTGTTCATATTCAGCGGAACGGTTAAAGACAATATCGCCTACGGCAATTTCGACGCGACGGACGAAGAGATTGTCGAAGCGGCGAAAAACGCCAACATTCACGAGTTTATAGAAAGCCTCGAAAACGGTTACGACACCTACGTCGGCGAGAGGGGCGTTAAACTTTCGGGCGGTCAGAAACAGCGTATTTCCATAGCGAGAGCGTTTCTGAAAAACCCGCCCATACTCATTCTGGACGAGGCGACAAGCGCCCTCGACAACGTGACCGAAATGCAGATTCAGCAGGCTCTCGAAAAACTCTCGGTAGGAAGAACTACGATAGTCGTCGCCCACAGACTTTCCACCGTCAAAAACGCCGACGAGATTATTCTTCTCGGCAGCGAGGGCATAGAAGAAAGAGGTACGCACGAGGAACTCATGAAACTCGGCGGCAAGTATTCGGAACTCTACAATTATCAATTCAGAGAGTAAAAGTCGGCGTATAAGTCGATTAACGGGATAAAATGAAGAGAAACAAAAAGAAAAAATTTAATATCGGGAAGGGAATAGCCTCGCTTTTTACCAAGCGGAAAATCATAAGCCTTGTCTGTTCGATACTCTCGCTCGCGGTCGCCGTCGGATATTTCGTCTACACGGCGATGTGCGGCTTCAATATCGATACGGTGACGAAGGTCATGGGCGATACGGCGGACGGACTGTGGGGCTTCCAACTTATAAAATACGCGAGTTTAAACCTCATTTTTTCAGTTCTCGGAATAATACTTTTCGCAATATTCGGTCTGTACCGCGTTCTGATGGCGTATTATTATTTTAAGATATTTAGGGGCAAGGAAGAATTTTATAAGTCGCAGAGGAAAGAGACAATACTTTTTTCCGTTCTGTCGCTCGTAATGGTCGTGGTTTACGGAATACTGTATTCCAACGAAAAAATTACGATGCCGTTCGTAAAAAACGA
>CALGVF010000112.1 GCA_937920115.1 uncultured Clostridia bacterium | reverse complement strand
CTTTATCAAAGAATTCCGATATCTGTATTTCCGTCGGTACCGTCTTACATTTGTCTACGAAAATATAAAGGTCTCTGCCCGCATACGTTTCGAGATCGATCGTAAACTTAGCCGTATGATCAGCAGCATTCCATATATCCGTGGCTCCGAACGACTTAATCGGGGCTTCGTCGAGATTTTCTCTCTTGTCCGCGGCAATTTTAAACTGTTTCCATGTATCGGGGGTTATGGTGCTAACAGGATTCTTAACGTTGAACGTAAGAGTCGTATATCCGAGAACTTTAAGTTCACTAAGAACTTCGCCCGAAATGACCGTAACTGCGTCGTAACTTTCCTTCGGATCTTCCGTCTTCGTCGTCGTAACGCTGTATACGCCTTTTCCCGCATCAACCTTTATTTTGGCAGAATCGACTGATTTCATAAACAACGTTTTGACCGTTCCCGAGCAGACGGAGCAAACTCCGCTATCGTTGAAATCGTGCTTTCCGACGGTCGTTCTCGTCTCTTCCGCCCCGCAGCCGCAGACTCTCTTGTCTTCGCCGTTTACAAGGCACGTAGCCGCCGAAACAACCGTCCAGTCTCCGTAAGTATGCTCGGTCGTAGCCTCTACGACTTCTTCGCAAACGGTACATTCTCTGTCGTGGCAGGTATAATCGTCGACAAAAGTATGGTCGGTCGTCGCTTTAACGACTTCGCTACAAACCGAACACGTCCTGTCGTGACAGGTATACTCGTCGGCGAAAGTATGAGCCGTGGTCGCTTTAACGACTTCGTTGCAAAGCAAACACGTTCTGTCGTGACAGGTGAAGTCGTCGGCAAATTCGTGTTCGCACGCGGCGGGCGTAGTTCCCGACTCGGTCGAACCGCCGTTACTATCGCTTACCGATTCGCTTACGCTGCTTAAGTTGCCCGACCCCGCAGAGTCTGTCGAATCGCTGAAATCGCACGAAATAGCGAAAAACGCCAAGAGGGCGATAGCAATTATAAGTAGTAAAATTTTTTGCAGTTTCATCTTTTTTCTCCTTAATATTTTTTGCCTTATGGCTAAATATTTCTGTATTTTAAACGGGAATTACGAACAAACCCTTGCCCGCTTCAACGCTCAACGTAATCTTTCCGTCCGTAAGTTGAGCCGTCTTTTTAACTCCGTTTTCATAGTAACTCACGGAAGAATATCCGCTTCCGAAAGAGAGAGTAACCGAAGTCGCTCTGTTAAGTCTCGGGTCGTCGGCGTTTACGACCACAAAGCCGTTCTTTCCGTCGCCGTTTTTCAAACAACCGACGATTGCGTCGTAATCGGACGATACAGCCGACAATACTTCGCTCGCATAAGAAGTAGTGCCGCCGAAAACGCTACCCGTCGCGGTCGTCCCTGCGGAATACGCAGTTCCGAGCCATTTATATCCCGACATTTTAGCCGAGAGAGCGAGAATTTCGGCGTTTGCGTTCTTTATTGCCGTATAAGTATCGGTGGCGACCGACTTATAACTTCCGTCCGACTGTAATTGCCATTCGTAGGCAGACTCGACGAACCATTCCGAATCGGTCTGATTAAACGGCTGCATATACGTGAAATACGCCGCCTGATCGTACCCGTAAGCGAGAGCGCAGTACAACTGATAGGTCATCATCGACTGCGTTACTTTCCCGTGATACTCATAAGACTTTCCGTAACTCGCAAGATTGTTTTTTGCGACTTCGTCGTACAGAGTCTTGTTGTAGAACGAAACGGACTGCACGCATACGCTGCGTTTATAACCGTTCGCCTCGGAAAGTCTCGCGAATATTTCCAGATTCTGAAAATATTGACCGAGCATAGAAGTTTTTGTAGTAACGCCTGTTATATGGCTTGTAATCGTTTCTTTAAACGGGTAATAATCGAAGCAAAGAGTGTCTTTCCCGCTACCGACAAGCCCGTCTATGTACTTTTGGAGATAAGTCTCGTACTGCTCTGCCGTAAGACCGAGTTCTTTACTATACCCCGTATCGTCGTCCGACGAACCCGCAACGTTAACCTCTGCGGCGTGCATGCCGAGAAGGGCTCCGTACAGAATATACCCGTCGTCGTAAACGCCGAGGTCGTTCACAAGGTATTGATACCAATAATTGTAAGTGTCCGCCATATATCCGCGAGGTTCGTCGCAAACGATAAACCCGCCGAAGCACGGAAACGTTTTCAGATGCTCGTACATAAGACTGATATTCGCCTTTATCTGACCGTCCGTATGAGTCGATTCGCCTTTCATGGCTCCGTCGAGATACAGCGATTTAATCAGAACTTTCGCTTTGGCGTAAGGCACGTTGTACTCGTCGCAATACGCCTGTACGAGTTCGAGGAGTTTTATTCCGTCCGTATTGAGATAATGTCCGTCCGAATCTTTTTCTTCATAACCGTCGCCGACTGCGCGTCCGATTGACCTGTAAGTCATATAATCGGCGTCGTCACCTAAGACGAAGGAAAAACCTGCGTCAAAGTACGACTTTACGTCCTCTACGGTAGCCATATTGTAAACGGCTCCGCCCGTAACGTTACTTACGAGCGTTCCGTTTTCCATATACGCCCCTACCGCGGGTCCGTAATACGCAGTCAGCGTCATGCGTTTGGGAGTAAAAATTCTATATCGCTTATATATCCGCTTGTGACGGCTTTATTATTTACGTCGTGATTTTCAAAATAAATTTTTGTGTCTCTCGTAAAATCGTAATCGCTACCCGTCAAATCTACGGTCAAGGTATAATACCCGCTCGGATTTTCCGGAAGACCGCTGACATACTGCAAATGAAGATTTTTATAAGTCCAATCTTCTTCGCCACCGACTTTATATGGTAATATTCTTGAATAAGTATTGACAAAATTACCCTCGTCGGTATTTGCTACGCCGTCAAACTGATTTACATAGGTAATAGCCATTTCGGTATAGCCTTTTCCGATATAATATTGCAATATTTCGCCCGAAATCACGCAATACCAATTGTTGCCGTCTGTACTCTTGATTTCCCAACCTTTACCGTCTATATAAGTTACGATTGAGTTGTTTCCCGAAGCGGATATCCATTGACTCTTATCCCCGTGATTTATAAACTCTATATCGCTTATATAACCGCAGGAAACCGAAACACCAACGTTTTCAAAATAAATTCTCGTATCTTTTGTAAAATCATGTTTACCATCCGCCAAATCTACCGTCGAAATATAACCTCCGTCAGGATTCTCGGGAAGTCCGCTGATATACTCGGTTTGATACTCCCAATCTTCGCTCGTACTATTCGTAAACCACGGAATAATTCTCGATTTAGTGTCTACAAAGTTTCCTGTATTTGCGTTTGCAACGCCGTCGAATTGATTAACGTAGGTAATCTTCATTGTGTCGTTGCCGCTCATAAATTTGGCAGGAATTCGACAATACCACTCTTTTGTTTTGTCTTTTCTTTCGATTTTCCAACCCTTGCCCTCTACGTAAATAATGTTCGCATTGTCCGTTGACGAAGCCGACAGCCACAAACTCTTATGCATATAATTCAAGAATTCGATTTTACTTATATAGGTATGACCGACAGAGGCTCCTCCCACGTCGTTCATCACCATATAAATTCTCATTCCTTTCGAGAAATCATAAGTAGAATCCGTAAGGTCTATCGTTGCGAAATAAGAGCCGTCTTCCGCTTGATGGAGTTGGCTTATAAATTTAGACAGGTATCCCCACGTTTCAGAACCGTTCGTCGATTTCGGCAGGAACTGTACGTTACAGTTAACGGAATTCCCCGCAGTCGATATGCCGTCGAGTCCGAACGTGTTTACAAACGATACTTTAAGCGTAACATTTCCTTTGTCTATATAGTGTTTAAGGACGTCGCCCGACATATTCGCATAATAACCGCCTTGACTCGTGTCCGACGCGTATACGTGCCAACCTTTGCCGTCGATATATTCGATCGTAGAATTGTCGGAAGCGGCAAGTATTGCTTCGGGCGATTCATAATCGTAAAACTCGGCAATCTCTACCACCGTGGGGTAGTTTTTACATTTATCCACGTAAATATAAACGTCTTTTCCTGCGTAAGTTTCAACGTCGAACGTAAACGTATACTTCTTTCCGCCGTCAAAAATTTGAGTTGCCGAAATAAATGCTATTGCCGTCTCGGATTTCCACAGATTATTTTTATTCTCCGCAGCCATCTTAAATGTTTTCCAATCATCCTCAACTGCTTGTCCGGGGTTTTTAACCGTAAACGTAAGCGTTTTATACCCGAGTTCTTTCAATGCTTCGAGAACCTCTCCCGAAATCTTCGCATAAGCGTCATAAGTTGTAGCGGTCGAGGAAATTTCATAGACCCCGAGTTTTGCATTGACGCTCAAAACCGAGGTCGCCCCGTCGGGAGCCATAAACAAACTTCTTATATTCGTTCCGCAATTTTCGCATACACCGTTGTCGTTGAAATCGTGCTTGGTTTCGTAAAGAGATACGTTGCCCTGCACCGTGTCGGCGGCAAAATCCCATTTCTGAGTCTTCGCTTTGTTGAACCAACCGCAGGTGAGCGTACTCGTCGCCGTAGGCTGAGTCAAAGTTGCTCCGTATTCTACGGTCTGCTCGCCGTCTACAAGCGAACCGCTTAAATCGTACGCTTTAAACTTGAATTTATAATATCCCTCTAACTGAGATATTTTATCCGCGTCTGCAACCTGAGCCGCCGCCGCTTTTGCAACGTAAGCGAGAGAATACGTATCGTTTACCGCTTCGGTATATACGGTATTCCCGCCGTCGGTTATGTAGCCCGCGACTTTTATATCCGTACCGTAATTTGCCGCAGGTATATCGTATACGTATACCGTGAGTTCCATCATATTTTCGTCGGTATCGCTTACTTTCCAATTACCTTTCTCGGTTTTTATATCGACGATATTCGAGTTCGTGGAACTTGCGAGCGTTTCGCCGCCGAGCAACTTCTCGGGGCAGAGTTTCAAGCCCGTTTTCGCCGAATCTGACAACCCGTCGAAAACGTCTTTGTTTAACAGAACGTGAAATTTCACGCCCGGACCGTGGGTATCGTCCACGTAACGGACAGACGCTCCTTTCATTTTAAACTGCTCGCCCGTTACCGTAAGACCGTCCGCTCTCGCAATAAATGCGAAGCCCGCAGTCATAAAAAAGCCTACGGCTAAGACGGATAATATGAGAATTATTTTCTTTTTCAACGTTAATATTTTACTCATTTTTATTCCCCCCAATCGTCGCCTACGTTCCAGCCCCACTTGACTCCGACGTCGCCGTCGGTACTCGAAGTTAAGACGTCGTCAAGACGAACCG
>CALGVF010000111.1 GCA_937920115.1 uncultured Clostridia bacterium | reverse complement strand
TTAAGATAATAAGAGACGGTCGGGAAGTCGGAAACGCCGCCGCGGACGGTAAAAAAGGTTTTGCGTATAAAGGCGAAGTCAAAGCGGGCGACAAGGCGTACATTACGAAAGACGTGCGACTGATAAACCAACTTGTCAACCCGTCGAGGAAATTGAGAGAGTTAAGCGTAGAGGCTCGGTTCATAGAGGGCGAGAAGCCCGTTCTGATTGCCGACGGGATAACGATAACGGGCGACGAACCGCTCGAAACGGCGAAAACCGTTCCGCTCACCGAACAGGAAATAGAAAACAATCTGAGTAAAACGGACAAGTATCCGTTCTCGATAAAAGCGAATGTAATCGTTCGCGGCAGACCGTTTATTATTAAATCTAAACTGAACAGACTTCGCTCTTCGCTGTATGAAAGCGTATTTCTAAAAGACGTAAAACCTTTAAAAATACTCGATAATAAAACGGAATTTTCAAGTTTTTACGACTTGGAATATAGAGGCGTGATTCTGAGCGATAAGGCTTTGAAAAATATCGACGGTTACGCCTATGTCTACCGCCCGACAGATTACGACGACGCAGAGAAAATCGAAAAGGAAATGAAAAACGTTACGGCGGACAAGTACTTGTTTGTTCCGTCATTTGCAAGCGAAAAAGACGGAAGCGTTTTAAAAAGTCTTTTAAAATATTTCGACGGCGTGTACGCCGACGGACTTTACGGACTCGCTCTTGCCGAAGAAGAAAATAAAAAAGTAATAGCGGGCGTTGGGCTGAACGTATTTAATTCGGTTGATTTATACGAATTGAACAAACGGGGCGTAAAAGAAATCGTTTTTTCGCAGGAATTGTCTTCGAGAGAAATCGAAAACGTAAAAGGAAACGGCTACGCTTTTACTTTCGGCAGTATAAGGGTAGCGGAGTTTTTGTATTGCCCGTTCGGTAAAAAATGCGGAGATTGCAAAAGGGGAAACCGCTTTAAACTGACGGACGAAGCGGGGAGAACGTTTGAACTCGTAAGATATAAACTTAACGGGAGATGCAGGTTTGAACTTTACAATCCGAGCGTTTTAAAAAATGCAAAAAGTTCAGCAAATTTCTACAATTTTATAGGTTTTTCCGAAAGGGAAGCGGCTAGCGTTTTGAACGGTGAAGAGCCGCCGACGGATAAATCTTACACGAAAGGCAACTATATAAGAGGTATTTTATGATAAGTCAGAAAACGCTTAAATCGCTCGAATACGATAAGGTCTTGAAAATCGTTTCCGAGTATTGCGTTTTAAAGAAAACGAAATCTGAAATGTGCGAGTTTACGCCGTCCGAGGATTTTTTCGAGTCGCAAATTTATTTGGCGAAAACCAAGGAAGCCTACAACCTTCTGTTTAATAACGGCGTGAGTTCGGTTGAGTTTTACGACGATTTAGAGGACTGCGTCGAAAGAGCGGCGAAAGGTTCGACGCTTTCTATGGGCGAACTTTTAAGGTGTTCGAGAATATTGAAAAGCGGCAGAATACTGTATTCTTCCGTAAGCGACAGTCCTTGCGAAGCCCCGTATATCAAGCAGGAAGTATCGGGAATATATGTTGACGCTTATCTCGAAAACGAAATCAGAGAAAAGATTTTAAGCGAGGATACGATGAGCGACAACGCCTCGGAAAGACTGTCTTCGCTGAGAAAAAGCATCAAGAGGTTAAACGAACAGATAAGAGAAAAATTGCAGTCGTTTATACGAAACGGCAACAATAAATACTTGCAGGAAAACATAATAACGATGCGTGGCGACAGATACGTTCTGCCCGTCAAAAGCGAATACAGAAGTCAGATAGGCGGTTTTATTCACGATCAGTCGTCCACCGGATCGACGGTATTTATCGAGCCCGCCGCAATTTTGGAACTTAATAACGCCTTAAAGACCGCGACTATCGAAGAGAAAAACGAAGTCGAGAGAATCTTAGCGGAGTTATCGCAGAAAGTAGGCGTTATAGCAACGAAAATCATAGATAACGACCAAATTCTTACAGATATAGACGGATTTTACGCGAGGGCGGTTTACGCTTATAAAACTCGTTCGATTTGCCCCGATTTCAATCGTAAAGGTAAAACGGATATAAGAAACGGCAGACACCCGCTTATACCTAAGGATAAAGTCGTTCCCGTTTCGCTGTCGTTCGGCGAAAATTACAA
Source organism: uncultured Clostridia bacterium (assembly GCA_937920115.1). GTDB lineage: Bacteria > Bacillota > Clostridia > Christensenellales > Borkfalkiaceae > UBA10281. Next base: position 8,215 of record CALGVF010000111.1, on the reverse strand, counting down.
CTACATTCTGATAACGGGTCCGAATACGGGCGGTAAGACGGTAACTTTAAAAATGGTCGGACTTTTTTCTCTGATGGCGGCGAGCGGAATATTCGTACCCGCTTCTGAGGGAACGGAAATATCCTTTTTCGACAATATTTTCTGCGACGTCGGCGACGAACAGAGCATAGAGCAGAGTTTGTCCACGTTTTCTTCTCATATAAAAAACATAATCGAAATAACCGAAAACGTAAACGAAAATTCGCTCGTTTTAATTGACGAAATCGGAGCGGGAACGGACCCCGACGAGGGAAGCGCTCTCGCAAGGGCGGTTATAGAGAGACTTTTGGATAAGGGTAGTTACGGCATAGTGACCACTCACTATTCTTCGCTTAAAGAGTACGCTTATTCCGATAGTCGTATATCGAACGCTTCTATGGAGTTTGATCCCGAAACGTTCGCCCCTCTCTATAAAATCAACATGGGTATGCCGGGGTCGTCGAACGCCATAGAAATATCGAGACTTCTCGGTATGGACGAGACACTTACGGCGAGGGCGTATTCGCTTCTGAAAGGCGAAAAGATATCCTTTGAAAAAGTCCTTAAAGAGGCTGAAAAGTCGAGACAGGAAGCGGAAAATCTCAAACGCGAAGTCGAGGAGATAAAACGCGAGGAAAGCGAAAAACTCGACGAAATAGAGTCAGAAAGAGAGAAACTCAACGCAGAAAAGGATAAATTCTATCAGAAAGCGAAAGCCGAGAGCAGAAGAATAGTAAACGAAAAACTCGAAGAAGCGGACGAAATAATCGATGAAATCAAGGTTTTGTTCGATAAAGCCGAACTCGACAGCGGAGACCTCATTAAGGCGAGAACGCTCAGAAACAGGCTCGAAGATAAAAAGTATTCGCTCGAAGACGTCGAAGAGAAAATCGTCAACTATAAACCCGTTGACCCTGCGAAAATAAAAAGCGGAGACAGGGTATACTATAAACCGTCCGAAACCTTCTGCGAAGTGTCGAGCGTGAACCCGAAAAAGGGCGAATGCGAGATATTTATGGGTTCAGTTCGATTGAATGCGAAAATCAAAGATTTATACTTCGTGTCCGAAGCGACAAAGCCGAAAACTTCCGTAACTTTAAAACGCGAAGCCGCCGCTCAGCCGATAACCGAAATAAACGTTATAGGCGAAACGGTAATGGAGGCGTTGCCCGAAATCGACGCCTTTTTGGATCAGGCGATAATAAATAATCTCGAAGAGGTCAAAATTATTCACGGCAAGGGCTTGAAAATACTGAGTACCGCCATACACGACGCCTTGAAGAGAAACAAAAACGTAGTGAGTTACAGGTTTGGCAAGTATGGCGAGGGCGAAAGAGGAGTTACGTTCGTTAAACTCAAATAACGGATATTTAAACGCCGATAAAACTACGCCCGAAAATCGAGTTCCATCGGGGTTTTAATTGACTTGCTTTTTTGAAAAATTTGTGGTATTATTAACGCTATGAAAGAAGTTTTGTACGAAGAGTCGTTCAATCCGACTAATTTAAAATTTCACAAGACAATTTACGTCGTATATTCGGTATTCTTTTGGGTATTTTTGGTTGCGGCTATTATTGTTCTCGCTTTGCTTTTCTTTATACCCGCATGGTTCCTGTTCGCCTTTTTGGTTTTGTCCGCAGTGGCGTTTTGGTTTCTAAGGACGAAAGTGTATTATTGCATAGACCTCGTTTTCGTTTCGGGGCATACTCGTATCGTAAAAGTCGTCAACTATAAATACAGAAAGAAAATGCTTCTGTTCGATTACGAAGACGTGACGACGATAGGCAAAATAGGCAGCGAAACGTTTGAAATAATCGCCGCCACGCCGAAAATAAAGAAGGTTTTTGCAACGCCGAACAGGTATATCGAAAACGGTTATTACGTTTCGCTTATAAAAGACGGCGTAAATTACCTTGTTTTGCTCGAATGTAAGGAAGATTATCTCGTAAATCTCGTTAATTTTGCGGGCAGAAAGATAATCGAAAAGGACTTCAAATGATATATTTAGACAACGCCGCCACGACGAGACCCGACGAAGAGGCTTTGGAAATCGCCGAGCGGTATTATAAAGAAAACTATTTTAATCCGTCCGCATTATATGCGGGCGGTTTAGAGGTAAAGAAGAAAATCGCCGAGGTTAAGTCGAAAATTTTGTCCGTATTCCCGACGGGTTACGATATGATTTTCACTTCTTGCGGAAGCGAATCGGACAACATGGCGATTTCTTCGTTTGCGAAACGCGGTAATATAGTTACCACCGAGGGGGAACATTCCGCTATTTACGAGTGTTTTAACGAACTCAAAAAGAGAGGAGTTGAAACGAGGTTTGCGAAACTCAACCCCGACGGTAGCGTAAACGTCGACAGTTTATTGTCGCTCGTCGACGAAAAGACTTCCATAGTATCGGTGGTGCGAGTCAATAACGAAACGGGAGCGATAAACAACGTAAACGAAATCGCGGGCAGGGTGAAGAAGATAAACCCCGCAACGGTTTTCCATAGCGACGGAGTGCAGGCGTTCGGAAAACTTCCGACGGCAATTTCGGATAAGGTCGATCTGTATTCGATAAGTTCTCACAAGATAGGCGGCTTAAAGGGGACGGGCGGTCTCGTATTTAAAAAGAGCGTTCGGCTCGTTCCGCTCATTTTCGGGGGCGGGCAGGAAAACGGACTCCGAAGCGGTACGGAAAACGTTTTCGGAATAATAGATTTCGGAGCGGCGGCTGAAAAAAGGCTTGAACGCGTTTCGGAAAACTATTCAAAAATCGCGGAATTTAAACAGATTTTTTTAGATAACCTCGACAAGAGATTCATAAAAATCATATCGGGCGAAAACGTTTCGCCTTACATTCTTTCTTTATCGGCGGTCGGGCTTCGCGGCGAGGTGATTCTACATATGTTGGAGGAATTCGGCATAGTAGTCGGCACGGGCTCGGCGTGTTCGTCGAGAATGAGGCACAGCAGAGTGTTAAAGGCTTGCGGCTATAACGCAGGCGTGTTGGACGGGGCTATAAGGATAAGTTTCGGAGTGGACAACACGAAAGAAGAAGTAATATTCGCCGCGGAAAAACTCGGCGAGTGCGTAAATAAATTAAAGGGCGTAATGGACAGAAGATAATGAATAAAGTAATAATTGTCAGAGTATGCGAGATATTTTTAAAAGGTAAAAACAGGTTTTATTTCGTAAACCTCTTGGAAGAAAACATTAAAAAGGCGTTGAACGGGATAAAATACGATCTCGTAAAACTGCAAATGCGTTATCTCGTCGAGAATTTCGACGAGGATAAGTACGACCTTATTATGTCGAAATTGCTTAAAGTGTGCGGAATACATACTATGAGCGTTGCTTACTGCGTTGAAAGCGACGTCGATAAAATAGCGGAAGCGGCGATAGCGGAGTGCGAGGATATGAGAGGTTCGTTCAAGGTTGAAACGAACAGAGCGGATAAAACTTTCCCGTTACATTCGGTGGAACTTTCTGCCGAAATAGGCGGCAGAATTTTGGAAAAGTACGGAAAAGACCTTTACGTTGACGTAAAAAAGCCGAAAAACATTCTCAAAATCGACATAAGAGAAAACGGACAATCGCTCGTCTATAAAGACGTTATAAAAGGCGTCGGCGGTATGCCCGTAGGTTCTTCGGGTAAGGGTTTCCTTATGCTTTCGGGCGGTATCGACAGCCCTGTCGCAGGCTATATGATGGCGAAAAGAGGAATGAAACTCGCCGCCGTACATTTCCATAGTTATCCTTACACGGGCGAAGCGGCGAAAGAAAAGGTGATTACTCTCGGCAAAATGATTTCCGAGTATTCTGCGGGTATGACCTTGTACGTTGTGAAATTCACCGAAATTCAGGAAGAAATACATAAAAAATGCTCGGAAGAATTTATGATAACTATGATGCGTCGCTTTATGATGCGTATCACCGAAAGACTTGCAAATTATCACGGCGGGCAGGCTATTATAACGGGCGAAAGTTTAGGGCAGGTTGCAAGTCAGACGACCGAAAGTATAACTTCCTCGAACTCCGTCGTAACAATGCCCGTTTTCAGACCGCTTATCGCTTTCGATAAACTTGAAACTATCGAGATAGCGAACAAAATAGGCACTTATGAAACTTCGATACTTCCTTACGAAGACTGCTGTACGGTATTCCTTCCGAAGTTCCCCGCAATAAAGCCGAGAATGGACAGAGTACTGAAAGAAGAGTCGAGGCTCGACGTGGAAGAATTGATAAAGCGAGCGATGCAAAACGTCGAAGTTATCGAACTTTGATAAATAGTTTTCTCTCGGCGGGATAGAGTATAACGTTATTCCCACCAAGGTGAGTTTTTGATTTTTTCGAGACCCCCGTCCGTTTTTACGGACGGGAGTTTTATTGTCTCGCCGTATATTTCCTCGCCGTCGGATAACGTAAAAGGCTTTACGAAAAACGAATATTCAGTATTCTGTTTTACGTCTTTCATTACGTATTTTCCGCTTGCCGCAGACTTTAAAAGTTCTTTGCCGTCGCTGTCGTAAAGATAAAATCCCACGTTCTCGTCAGTCTTTATCGAAACGGCGATTTTCCCGTTATTATAAGTGATTTTGTAATCTTTTACGATTGGCGTAACGGGCGTTTCGGTCGCCTTTTTATCGGGTTTATTGTCGGTAGAAAAGTAAAAACCTATCGAGTCCTTGCCGTCCGAGTCTCTGAGTAATATTTCGTTGTCGTCGTTATAAGAATTTTTGTCTATATAGAGATATTCAACCGAGTCGGGCATTGCGAACGCTTCGGGGGTATGGTTTTTATAAAGACTGCCGAGTATATCTTTCGCAATCATCGTCGGGTAAGTACCGCCGCTCACCGAATTATCCATGTTTTTGTCGTCGGAGTTTCCGAGCCATACGCCTATTATGTGTTCGGTCGTATACGCCACGCAATACGCGTCCTTGTTTCCATCTTTGTTTCCGTTCGTTCCCGTTTTGGCGTAGACGGGGAAAGATAGGTCGTTCAATTTCTTAGCCGTTCCGTTTTTTACCGTTTCGCCTAATATGTCGTTGATTATAAACGCCGTTGACGGTTTTATTATCTGTTTAGTTTCTTTTTTATTCAGATAGACGGTTTTTCCTTTCGGGTTTACTATTTTTTCGATAAAAGAAACTTCGGAATATTTACCGTCGTTCGCGAACGGGGTGTAACAGGAAACGAGTTGACAAAGAGTAATGCCGCCGTCGATATTGCCGAGAGCAACGGATAAATCTTCGTTTGTTATTTTTACGCCGAATTTCTCGGCGTTATTTATTATTTTGTCTGTTCCGAGAGTTTCGGCAAGTTTTACCGACGGAACGTTAAGGCTTTTCGATAAAGCGGTTTTTACGCTTGTATAGCCGTAGTATTTATCGCCGTAATTCGACGGAGAGTACCCGCCGAAGTTTGTTTTCTCGTCTAATATCTTCGTCGCTTCGTTTACTATGCCTTCGTCTATGCAGGGCGAGTATATGAGCCACGGTTTCGCGGTCGAAGCGGGGCATCTCGCAATATCGCCGTACGAAGTTTTAAAACCCGTTATTTCGCCCGTTTTAGCGTTTGCTATTATAACGGTGTAGTCGCAATTAAGCCCGTAAGTTTCGGGCGAGGAAACGTATTCGGATACGCTTCGGTCGAGAGAAGAGTAAATCTTATAATCGTTCAATTCGCTTTCGTTATCGAAGCCCAAAATCTCGCAAGCCTGTCTTTTTACCTCTTGAATTTCAATGCTTTTTGAAACGTAATCTTTCGTATAATTTGCGGTAATTACTGTGTTTTTCTCTTTTTTATATTCTTTTTCGGAAATGTAGTTCTGTTCTTTTAAGAGTTTCAGCACTACGTTCTTTCTTTCGTTTGCGTTTTTCTCGTTATCGACGGGGTTGTACTTTTTCGGCGACTTTACGACCGCGGCGAGAACAGCCGCTTCGCCGAGCGATACGTTTTTAATTTCTTTTCCGAAAAAGGCGAGAGAAGCGTCCGCGACCCCGTAAACCCCTTTGCCGAAGTATACCGAGTTTAAATACTTTTCGAGTATTTCGTCTTTACTGTATCGTCTTTCGAGTTCTCTCGTGAGTTTTATCTCGTTGAATTTCCTGTTTATCGTTTTTTCACCGCTTAAAAAGGCGTTTTTGACGAGTTGTTGACTTATAGTCGAGCCGCCCTCGACGATTTTGCCCGAAAAGATATTGTTTTTAGTCGCTCGTAGCATTCCTTTAAGGTCGCTTCCGCCATGAGTGTAAAATCGCTTGTCCTCGACGGCGATAAACGCGTTTTTGACCGTTTCGGGAATATCGCCGCCGCTAACGTATGTCCTTTTGCGGCTGTCTTTGAACTCTTTTCCGTCCTTATCGTAAACAACGCAAGATTGAGAAGAGAAGTTCAGTTTGCTTTCGTCGAAAACGGTATTTGCCGTGACTGACAAATACCATACGATAAGCGAAAGGGCGATTATCGCTAAAACCGTGACGGTTATAAACGTTATTTTTAAAAATTTTTTCATAAGTCACGATTATTATGAGTTTTAATTCGTCTTTTATGTTATTTTTTCACTTCCTTTTGCTTGATTTTTTTCGGGTTTTTAATGTATAATCTATATATGAGTAAACGTTATATAATACATACCTACGGTTGTCAGATGAACGTACACGAATCGGAAAAAATCGCGGGTATTTTAAGCGGTATGGGCTATCTCGAATGTAAAGCCCCCGAGGATGCGGACGTAATAGTCTTTAACACTTGTTGCGTAAGAGAAAACGCCGAGCAGCACGCTTTCGGAAATATCGGAATGCTAAAAAAACTGAAAGCGGAGAAGCCCGAACTCGTTATCGCGGTGTGCGGCTGTATGACTCAGCAGGGCAATTTCTCGGAAAAACTTTTAAAATCGTATCCTTACGTCGATCTGATTATCGGCACTTTCAATATAGATAAATTCGGCGAACTTCTGACCAAGAAAATCGAAAGCAAAAAACGCTTTGTCGAAATACTCGAAAAGAACGGCGAAATCAGCGAAAGCGTCACGCCCCTTCGTTCGAGTTTTCCGAACGCGTGGGTAAACGTAATGTACGGTTGCAATAACTTCTGTACGTACTGTATCGTTCCTTACGTGAGAGGCAGAGAGCGGAGCAGAAAGTCGGACAAAATCGTAGCCGAAGTAAAAGGGCTTATTGAAAACGGGTATAAGGAAATAACCCTTTTGGGTCAGAACGTAAACTCTTACGGCAAGGATCTGAAAGACGGTTCGTCTTTTTCGTCGCTTTTAGACGAAATAGGCAAACTTGAAGGCAAATTCCGTCTGCGTTTTATGTCCAATCACCCGAAAGACCTTACGGAAGAAGTCGTAGAAGCGATAAAACGAAATCCACACGCCTGCAAGGCTATTCATTTGCCCGTACAGTCGGGTTCGGATAGAATTTTAAAGGAAATGAACAGGCGTTATACGGTTGAAGATTATCTCGGAAAAGTTGCCAAAATACGCGATATTATCCCGAATTGCGCGATTACTACCGATATTATCGTCGGTTTCCCGACGGAGACCGAGGAAGAGTTCGAGGACACCGTATCGCTCGTCGAAAAAGTCAGGTACGACGGGGCGTTCACGTTCGTTTATTCGCCGAGAGAGGGAACGAAAGCCGCCGCTATGGACGGACAGATTCCTGCGGATATTAAAAAAGAAAGGATAATGCGACTCGTCGATATTCAGAACGAAATAAACAGAGAGGAGTCCTCGAAGTACGTCGGCAAAACCGTCGAAATTTTATTCGAGGACTACGACGAGAAAAAGCAAAAGTATATGGGCAGAGACGAGAGGGGCAGAATGGCTTATTGCGAATATCCCGTAAATGTAGTCGGAAAATTCGCAGAAGTCGAAATAACATCGACGGGCGGTATGTCCTTAATCGGAAAGATAAAGAAAATAATTGATTGAGAGAGCGGATAATGGCTAAACAAAAGAGTAGCGACGAAAGTAAAAAAGAAAAAAAATCTCCTATGATGGAGCATTACGACAAGATAAAAGCCGCCCACCCCGACTGTATAATCTTTTACAGACTCGGCGACTTTTACGAAATGTTTTTCGACGACGCGATAAAGGCTTCCAAAATGCTCGACCTTACGCTTACGGGCAGAGACTGCGGAATGGCTGAAAGGGCCCCTATGTGCGGCGTGCCTTTTCACGCGGCGGACGAATATT
>CALGVF010000110.1 GCA_937920115.1 uncultured Clostridia bacterium | reverse complement strand
AACCTCTTCCTGAACGGTTACGGTTATACTCTTCACCGTCTTCGATTCTTCTATGAATTTCATAAGAATCGGCGTCGTGATATAATAAGGCAGGTTTGCGACCACGCAGTAGTTTTCGCCCGCGAGTTCGTCTATTTCCGCAGTTTTCATTTTCATTATATCCTTGAAAATAATCTCCGCGTTTTTATAATCGGCAAGAGTTTCCTTTAAAACGGGCTTTAAATTTTCGTCGATTTCAAAGCCTATCACCCTTTTCGCCTTTCTCGCGATAGCCGCCGTAAGCGTACCGCCTCCGCAGCCTATCTCGACCACCGTGTCGGCTTCGGTTACGCCCGATTTCGCCACGATGTTATCGAGAAGATTGTCGTCGGTCAGGAAATTCTGCCCGTATCTTTTATTGAAATGAAAATCGTTCCTTTTAAGAACTTCTTTTACGCCCATTAACTGTCCTTTATAAACGCCCTTACTTTAAGCGGAATATCCGCTTCTTTCGCTATTTCTCTGCACCTTTCGACTTCTTCTTCGCCTATGCAATCGACGACGGAAAAGGTAACGTACATTCCTTTCGCCTTGCATTTTTTCGCAAAGTCGATAAGAGCCTCGTAGGCGTCTTCGCCGAACACGGGGCGGCACAAATCGAAGTATTTTTCGGCGGACGAAGCGTTCAAACTCACGTTCACCTTATCAACTGCCGTCGCGAGTTCTTCCGTGATGTCTCTGCCGTTTATGATATTGCCCTGCCCGTTGGTATCAAGCCGAACGATATATCCTCTCGCTTTGAGTTCTCTGCCTATTTTAACAAGTTCTTTAAATCTGAAAGTAGGTTCGCCGAAACCGCAAAAGACTATTTCCTCGTAGTCCATATCGTTTATGGCGTTCAAAACCTCTTCGCTCGTCGGCTCCTTGGAGAGCCACAACTTGTTGCCGTAATAGGCGTCCTTGCCGTTCCGCACGCAAAACGCGCAGTCGTTGGAACACCTGTTCGTAAGGTTGATATAAAGTTTTCCGTCAAGTTCGTAAACTATTGTATCCATTTTATACCCTGTAAAACCTCTTGAAGTTCTCCTCTGTGATTTTTTCCGTTTCTTCCGCGGCAACGCCTTTAAATTCGGCTATTTTCTTGCAGATAATCGGTATTCTCGACGGGTCGTTCACCATTCCTCTGAAAGGTTCGGGCGAAAGATACGGCGAGTCCGTCTCGGTCAGTATTCTGTCGAACGGAATACTTCTCACTATTTCGTCTTTTTTTGCGTTTTTGAAAGTTATCACGCCGCCGAACGAAAAATACGCTCCTAATTTCAGATACTCTTTCGCTATCTCCTCGCTTTCGGAATAGCAGTGCATTAAAAAGCCGTTTTTCAAAAGCGTTTTTCTGTCTTTCAGAAAGTCGAGAGTTTTTTGACAAGCGTTTCTCGAATGAACGACGAACGGTTTTCCGCAATCGTCGGCGATTTCCATCTGCCTTTCAAAAGCCCTTTCCTGCTCTTCTTCCGTCGACTTGTTCCAATAAAAGTCGAAGCCTATTTCGCCTATTCCCACGCATTTTTTATGCGAGGATAATTCTATTATCGCCTTTTCGGTTTTTTCGTCAAACGTTTTTGCTTCGTCGGGGTGAATACCCGCCGTAAAATATATCTCGTCGTGTTTTTCGCTGAGTTCTTTCGACTGAACGGAAGAAACAAGGTCAAAACCCGAATTTACGATAAGTTTTACGTTGCTTTCTATACATTTTTTTACTATGCTCTCCGTTTCGCCGCCGTATTTGGCGTCGGTAAGGTGAGCGTGAGCGTCGGAAAACATTATCTTACGGTCGCTCCGTCGGGCATTTCGCCGTTTTCGGGGGAAACTATGCAGACTTTCCCGTCTTTTTCCGCGCACAATATCATTCCCTGACTTTCGACTCCGCAGAGTTTTGCGGGCTTTAAGTTGCTAACCAAAACGACCTTTTTGCCCAAAAGTTCGTCGGGTTTGTAATAGTCGGCTATTCCGCTCGCAACCGTTCTCGTCTCGTCTCCGACTTTCAAGGTTAGTTTGAGCAGTTTTTTCGATTTTTCCACTTTTTCGCAAGCGGTTACGGTCGCGGTCTTAAATTCCACTTTCATAAAGTCGTCGATTGTGATTTCTTCGGCTTTCTTCTCGGCGGTATCCTCCGCTTTTTTCTCGGCTTTCGCCGCGTATTTCAATCTTATTTCCTCGGCTTTTTTCAACACTTCGTCGGGGTCGAGTCTCGCGAAAATTATCTCCGCGTTTTTCTCCACCACGTTGCCGTCGGGATATAAACCGAACTCGCCCAAAGCCGCGTACTCTCTCTCTTCGCAGTTTATCTGTTTAAGTATTTTCGCCGAAGTTTCGGGCATAAACGGCGATAAAAGCGAAGAACATATCGCTATCGTTTCGGTAAGATTGTATAAAACATCTTTGAGTCTCGGAAGTTTTGCGGGGTCTTTCGCAAGCGACCACGGCATCGTTTCGTCAACGTATTTGTTCGCTCTGCGAAGAGTCGTAAATATGCAGTCTATCGCGTCGGCGACTCTGTAATCGTCCATAAACGAACAGACTTTTTCGTAAGTGGAAGCGACGGTGTTTTTGAGGTCGTCGTCAACGGGGTCGGTTACTCCGCTTCTCTCGACTACGCCGCCGAAATACTTTTCGCTCATTGATACGGTTCTCTTCACGAGGTTACCGTAAACGTTGGCGAGTTCGCCGTTGATTTTATCGGTCATTAAAGACCAACCTATAAGTCCGTCGTTGTCGTACGGCATACTGTCCAGAACGTAATATCTCACGGCGTCCGTTCCGTAAACCGAAACGAGGTCGTCGGCGTACATTACGTTGCCCTTAGACTTCGACATTTTGCCGCCGTCCTGCAAAAGCCACGGGTGTCCGTAAACCCTCTTCGGAAGGGGCAGACCCAAAGCCATAAGGAAGATGGGCCAATATATCGTATGGAATCTTATTATATCTTTGCCGATTATATGAACGTCGCAAGGCCAACACTTGTCGAAAAGTTCCGAACTGTTGCCGTCGACGTCGTAGCCGATACCCGTAATATAGTTCGTCAAGGCGTCGAGCCATACATAAACGACGTGTTTAGGGTCGAAATCGACGGGTATACCCCACTTGAACGAAGTTCTCGACACGCAAAGGTCTTGAAGCCCCGGCAAAAGAAAGTTGTTCATCATCTCGTTTTTACGGGAAACGGGATAAATAAAGTCGGGGTGAGAATTTATATAGTCGATAAGTCTCGGGGCGTACTTGCTCATTTTGAAGAAATAAGCCTCTTCGTTCGCCTTTTTGACCTCGCCGCCGCAGTCGGGACATTTGCCGCCGACAAGTTGGCTTTCAGTCCAAAAAGACTCGCAAGGCGTGCAATACCACCCCTCGTAGGAACTCTTGTATATATCGCCTTGTTTATAGAACTTGTCGAATATCTTGCGAACCTGCGTTTCGTGATACTCGTCCGTCGTTCTGATAAATTTATCGTAGTCCACGTTCACGCATTTCCAAACGGCTTTTATCTCGTCCGAAACGGCGTCGACGTATTCTTTCGGCGTTTTCCCGAACGCCTTTGCTTTTTCTTCTATTTTCTGACCGTGTTCGTCCGTGCCGGTCTGAAAAAACACGTCGTAGCCCTGCTTCTTTTTAAATCTCGCGATAGAGTCCGCGAGTATCGCTTCGTAAGTATTGCCGATATGCGGCTTGGAAGAAGTATAGGCTATCGCCGTCGTAATATAGTATTTTTCTTTCATAGCAAGTATATTATATAATAATTTCCGATAAAAGTAAAACATAAAAAGGCATTTTACCGCATAACTTGTACCATGAATTTAATTTTCACGATAATTTTTCTCGTTTCGGTGGCGGTATTCGCGATTTTTTCGCCC
>CALGVF010000109.1 GCA_937920115.1 uncultured Clostridia bacterium | reverse complement strand
ACGAGTCGCTTGACAACGCTCTTCGCAGATTTAAGAGAAAGTGTTCGAGAGACGGTATAATCGGTGATTTACGCCGTAAAGAACACTACGAGAAACCTTCCGTAAGACGTAAAAAGAAGGCTGAACTCGCAAGAAAGAGAAGCGTTAAAAACTAATTAAAACTAAAAAATGATTTTTACACCCGATAGAATTACGATTTATTTCTGTCGGGTGTTTTTTTACGCTCCGAGCGGATATTCATCCCGTGATGCGTCGTTCCGCTTGATTTATCAAATTCCTGCGACCGTAGAGGTCGCCCCCGTCGTCGAAGCGAAGCCTTGTCTATCGACAACATTTTATGCAAAATGTTGCCTATTGTTGTGGCTTGCTTCGCCTCTTCACAAAAATGCAAGCATTTTTGTGATAAAAGGAAAGTTCGCGAGCCTCGCCTGACGGGCGACTATCCGCTCGGAGATTGGTCAGATAAAGCGGATATTTTCAAACAGACGACTATCCGCTCGGAATACAAACAGGTTTAAACGGATAAAAAGACCGTCTTAAATAATAACATTATATAATATAGGACAAAAATATAAGATAAAGGAGAGAAAATGGAAACAGCAGCAAAGAGTATAAAATCGGCGGCGAAAGAGGCTAAGAAAAGATTAAAATCGAGATTTTGGGAAGAGTACAAAAAAGAACTCGAAAACGGCGTTAAGAAAGCCGAAAGCGAAGGGGTTGCCGCTTCGGGCGTTGAAAACTACTTCAAGAAGCGTATAGTCCGCTCGGTGAGAAAGGATAACGCGGAAGACGAAAAGTTTTACGAGGAAGTCAAAACAATGCTCGACGAAGAGGGTTCGAGACCGTCCGACGCTCTCGACAGACTTATGGATAAAAAGGAATTTTATTCGCTTAAATACGAGGACAGGGAAAGATATTTGTTTATATTGTCCGAAAAATATCTTTCCTGTTTAGAGCGTTACGACGAAGAGCGGGCGATAGAGAGAAAACTCGGCAAATAGAACTTTTATTGCAACTTCCGCAATATAGTAGATTGACTTTTTTAAAAAAATACTATATAATAGCAAGTACGACAGACTTATGGTTATGCGGAGGCTTTATGTTGTATGAATTGAGGCAATACGATACGACGCTTCTTACGTTCAACGTTGAACGTAAAGAATTGGACAATTTCGTATTCGATATCGTTCGGATAAACGATAAATATAAATATTTGTTGCCCATAGGTATGACTGCGGACTCCGACGGTTTGTTTAAATGGTTAAAGTCGAGAGTTATTCCTAAAAATCGAGAATTTGTCGATCAGATTCTTGCTAAAAGCGGTTTGGCTCGTAACGACGTTATGGGTATTATAAACGTTTGCAAGGGGCTGTCGCTCAATGATAGTTATTGGGTGGTAGAACAGGGTTTTGAGGGGGAGTTTGAAAAATACAATTTATATCAGAATAAGTTTGCGACGACTTTGGCATTGATTGCATATACGGGATACGGCAGTAACGGCAAAAGAGGCTTTACTTCGTCTCCCGAATTTACCACGAACGGAGCGTTGAAAAAATGTTGGAGAAGACGAGACGGCGGAATATATTTATATAAAGGCGGTTCTTCGGGCGGTGTTAATACGGGTAATGAGCCGTATTCGGAATTTTACGCTTCGCAGATTGCCGAAGTTATGGGGTTAAATCACGTTTCGTACGGTTTATCCAAGTGGAAAGGTCAATTATGTTCTACTTGCGAGTTGTTTACCGATATAAATACGAGTTTCGTTCCCGTTTATAAATTCGATTGCGGAACGACTTTGTCTGAAATTGCGGCTTTCCTTAAATCTCTCGGAGACGAGTTTTATAACTCGTTCGCCGATATGATGATTTTCGATTCGCTTATTTGCAACGTAGACAGGCACGGCGGCAATTACGGCTTATTAGTAGATAACAAGACGAACAAGCCGATAAAATTCGCTCCCGTGTTCGATAACGGATTGTCTCTGTTCTGTTCCGCAATGCCCGACGATTTTGATAGTCTCGACGAATACGCAAAGACCCGTTATCCCGCTTATGATAACGTTACGTTTGAAGACGTGGCGAAAGCGTTTATTTCCGAAAGGCAAAAGGCAGAGTTGAGACGTCTTATCAATTTCAGATTTAAAAGACATTCGAGGTATAATTTACCGAAAGAAAGATTATCTGCTATCGAGAAGTTCTTGCAGAAAAGAATCCGTGAATTTTTAAACTATTAAAAATAATTAAAGCGTCCGAAATTAAGCATGGTCAAAAATTTTGACAAAAAAATTAAATAAATTTAAAAAGAGTTCGGCGTCGTGCCGAACTCTTTTTCGATTTGTCGCTTTAGCTTGATTTAACCCCCAGTTCTACTGGGGGAAATAAAGAAGC
>CALGVF010000108.1 GCA_937920115.1 uncultured Clostridia bacterium | reverse complement strand
ATCTCCTCGCCGTTTTTCGCGAATTCGTCCGAGGCGTAGGGTATCTGACCTATGAATTTGCCTTTCAAAGCAAACGGAACGCGAAGTTTCAGGGCTTTTGCGTTTTCGTTCCACAGCACGTTTACAGAGACGTCCGCATACTGCGTTCCTTTGTATATTTTATAGTCGACTCGGACGAAATTTCCGTCCTTTTCGTAAAGGGATTCTACCTCGGTCAACACCTCGCCGTCCTCGACGACTCTCACGCTTTTCAAACCCTTGAAAACACCCTTGTCGCAGGGCGAAAGTCCGAAGTCTTCGGGCGAAGTTCCGATTTTTTTCATTCCCCAACCCCAAGGGTCGGGATAATCGTCGAACGCTACGGGTTTAAACGCCCCGCCCGACAAAATCTCCCTGCCGAATACGGCGAAACTTTCCACAAGTCCCGTCTTTTCGCTTATTTTAACAGATTTTACCCCGTCGGAAACGACCGTGTCTCCGAGCGGTACGACTTTCGGTTTTTTAGGCGTAACTTTTACGGAAATATCGAAGCGATTTATTTCGCCCGCTTTTAAAAGCCCCGCAATCGCAACCCTTTTTCTCCTGTCGTAGTTTATGTTTATCTTTTCTTTTATTACCTGACTTCTTACGATTTTACCGTCTTGTTTCACCGTAACCTCGTACCCTTTTTCGTCCGAGGCGATAGCGTCGGGCATAAGGTATTCGGTCTCGAAAACGGCGTTTCTGTCGTAGGGGGAAGAATTGAATACGAATATCGGAAACTCCCCTTCGGCGGCTTTTCCGCTCCTTCGGGCGTATGCGAAAAACGCCTTGTCGTATTCCTTTTTTAAAAGCGTCAACGCGTAATCGATAAATTCGAGAGAAGTCTTTTCCGCGTCGGGGCAGACCGTTCCCGCAAGCAGGTCGTGAAACTCCGTTTTCAAAAGAGCCTTTTCGGCTTCCGTAAAAGCGGCTTCGTTATATTCCGCATACCCGTTCAGTTTCGCAAGCGTACAGATTTTTTCCGTTTCGTATAATGCGGTTTCGAGTTCGATATGCTTCTTTTTTACGTCGTTCATCGAGGCGTAACAACCTATCAAACAAGGCTGAAAAGAGCCGTTAAACGACTTATAGGGGGACATTTGAGCGAAAAACTCTTCGGGATAAGAATGTTTTATCTCCGCTTCTTCCTCGCCTATTCGCCCGTCTTTAATCATCTCGTTTACGTCTTTTATATCCTTTCTAGACGGGTTGCCGCCGTGATTTCCGACGCCCCACAAGACTATGCCGCTATCCTTGCCGTCAAATAATTTCGCCTTTCTTTCTATCTCGGACTTGGCTATTCCGAACCCCGTGCAATACAGAGAAATATCGTCGCACCTCGCGACTTTCACTTCGCTCCCGTCCTTGCCGACCCACTTAAAAATCACGTCGGGAAGCGAAACCATAGCCTTGCCCCAACTCATCGGACGGCAACACAAATAGCCGTCGTAGCCCGTCTTTTTCAGAATCTGAACGAGTCCGACCGAGTGGCCGAAACTGTCGAAATTGACGGCAACGGTCGGGCGAACGCCGAATTTTTCGGCGAAATATTTTCTGCCGAGTTCTATCTGTCTTAAAAGCGATTCTCCCGACGGAAGATTGCAGTCGGGTTGAAGATACCACCCGCCCATAATCTTCCACTTGCCCCGTTTTACGAGTTCCCGTATCTTATCAAACAACGAAGGCTCGTATTCCTCGATATATTCGTATAAAAGGGCTTCGTTGTGGCAGAATACGAAATCGGACTCCTCTAAAAGTTCGGCAGCCTGATAAAAGGTCGAAATCGCGGTTGCCGCTCCTTCCGACCAATCCCACATCCAAACGGGGTCGATATGCGAGTTACAAACTAAAAAATACTTTTTCATAGATTCATTATACCGCAAAAGGGGGATATCCGCAAATTTTACAATGCGAAATTATTTTTTCTCGTTATCCACTTCCCGTCGGTGAAATCGGGGAAGGTTACGACTTGTCCGCTCGCTATCGACTGTTCGGAAAGAACCGAAACCGCCATGAGCGAAGCCATATCGTAAACGTCTATCGGCATGGGCGTTCCGTTTTTAACGGCGTCGAAAAACTCGTCGACGACGATTTTGTCTATGTCCGAATGTTCGCCGATTTCGTTTACGCCGCCGACCCAAAGTTTATGGTCGTAGCGTTTGTAATATTCCTCTACGTTACCGAAATGCGAACGCCAATCGAAATACTCGTCGGGGAAGTCCTGTTCGAGAAAGACCGACTGATTTTCCTCGCATACAAGCCCTTTCGTTCCCTCGACGAGAAACGACCTCGAATAATATCTCGCGAGCGATGTCACGAGGTTTAAAGTAATCGTTTCGCCGTTGCGGCATTTTATAACGGTAGTTACGGCGTCGCTTTGAGCAAACCTCTTACCTTTTAATTTTTCTATGTTTTTCGCCGCGACGTAATTTCCCATTCCCACGCTTTTCGAGCCGACGGAGTACAGGGTATCGAACTTGTTTCCGCAGTTGATATCGACGATTTTCGCAATCGGTCCGAGTTCGTGAGTCGGATAGTTTTCGCAGTTCCTGTTAAGGTACTGCAAAAGCCTGTAATGATGCTTCTCCTCTCCCGTCGCAACCTCTTCTCTGAGGTCGTGTCTGTACGCCCCTTCGAGGTGAACTATATCGCCGAGAAGTCCTTTTCTCTTCATGTTGAGAGCGAGAAGTTCCATTCTGCCGTAACAGCAGTTTTCAAGCATCATAACGGGCGTTTTTGTCCGCTCGTAACACCTTACGAGTTCCCAAAGGCTCTCGATACTGTACGCTCCGCCGACCTCGCACCCCACGGCTACTTTTCTTTCCATGGCGTACATGGTAATTTCTATATGGGCGTCCCACGCGGCGGAAACTATGACGCAATCGCAACCGCTTTCGT
>CALGVF010000107.1 GCA_937920115.1 uncultured Clostridia bacterium | reverse complement strand
TTCGTAAGTTCCCCGTTAAACGTCAGGCGTTTAAAATCGCCTTGTCGCGGTTTTTTCGTATTATCGGTAACAAACGCCGAAAGTTCGATTATTTCCCATTCGCCGCATTCGATATTCGCTTTACTGTAACTACCGTCGCCATACGTACTGTCCGTAACGTTTGAAAACAGAAAAGAGTATCCGAATTTACCGTTTTTGAAAACCTTATAAAAAACGTAACCCGTTACAACTCCGTCCGAACAAAAAAAACTCTGATTTCCGATTCCCGCCAAAGTGTTTGAAACGTACTTATCGAAATAGTCTTCTATGTGGCAAATCATAAAATATCCATATCGCCGCTTCTTAGTTTCTTGACAATCGTTTTTACGGTTAAAGCAAATTCCTTGTATTTAGTAAGGTCTTCGCCCCAAACCGTTTCTTCCTGCATAAATTTAATTACGCAACCGCCGTTTGCGAAGTATTCGAGATACTTTTCGTCGTCTTTCATTTCGATTGTGAGACTCGGAAGTTTAGCATAATACTTCCCGTCTTCGCCTTCCGTCGTAATCTTATATAACGCCATAAGGCACGCAAACCCTTTCGTTAAATTTTCGGGTATTTTGCCGTATTTTTCGTAGTAATCTTTAAACGACGGCAAGTCTCTCGCCTTCCATTTGGATATGGAATTCAAGGCTATGCTCGTGAGTTGATGATTAAGATAGGGGTTTAAAAACCGCTCTTTAACACTCTCCGCAAAAGCCGTAGTCGCCGCTATATCGTCGGAAACAAACGGTATTATTTCGTTCGTTAAAGTGTCGTTTACGAACTTATAGACCGACTTATCCGTCATACAGTCGTAAACCGTGACCTTTCCGAACCATAAACCTACGGGTACCAAATTCGTATGACTACCATTTAAAACGCGGACTTTTCTCTTTTTGTAATATTTGATATCGTTAGTCAAAACGACCTCTATATTATGTTTGCCGCTCTTTATATACTTGCCTATTTCACCCTTGTTTTCGACAGCCCAAAGTCCGAACGGTTCGCCTATCGAAACGAGTTCGTC
This sequence comes from uncultured Clostridia bacterium, assembly GCA_937920115.1. GTDB lineage: Bacteria > Bacillota > Clostridia > Christensenellales > Borkfalkiaceae > UBA10281. Next base: position 1,869 of record CALGVF010000107.1, on the reverse strand, counting down.
TCTTTCGCCGATAAGTTTAAACAAATGCTCTTTCGTCGCTTCGTCTTTGGGATAGCCCGAAACTATGCGGTCAACTAAGGTGTTGCAATAATAGTTTTCGGTATCGTTCCACTTTTTAAAAGTCTCGGGAAGTTTCCACAAGTCGATATACTTATCCACGCATTTTTTGAGTTCGTCGGCGTTGTTGTCGATAAGTTCCACGGGTAACAAATACAAGCCGTCTAAACCGTCGTTAAAACGCTCGAACAAAAACTTCGTAAGTTTCGCAGGGTATGTTATATGCTCGAACCCGTCGAATTTATCTTCGGCGTTAAAACATATTCCCGCTTCGGTTGTGTTGGAAACTGTTATTTTTAAATCTTTATCCTTTGCAAGCGAGATATATTTCTCATATTCCTCGAAAGGCGAAATAACCGAATTTAAGACGTCGATTTTATATACGTCCTCGACCTCTTTTCCGTCCTTTACGCCACGCAAAACGATATGATACTTGTTATTCTGAGCCTTGAATTTATCCAAATTGCCGAATGGTATCGGTTTTACTACGTCCACCGAATACTCGCCGAGACCCTCTTTACTTAGCGTATCGAAATACGCGTCCGCGAAGGTTCTCAAAAAGTTTCCCTCGCCGAATTGCAATACTTTAATCATTTTTCTGTTTCCCGTTTTTACTTTAATGCCAACACAAGTTTTTATTTAAAAATTACTCGATTTCTATTATATCGTATATTTCCACCTTATCGAGTTTTACGATTATCCGTCCGTTTTCGTAAGAATAATTCGCCGCTCTGTTTCTCGGTTGAATTTTTACGGATTTCGGTTTTGTTTCGGACTTTATCTTTACTTCTACGTCGTTTACGGGCGGAACTATATCGTAACTTTTATGCGTCCAACTTCTGTGTTCGCCCAAGATATTTATAAGGTGAACGTATCTTTTGCCGTTTTTCTCGGTTACAACCGTCTCTAATTCGCAAGGTTTACAGGTCTTTACGACGTAATCTCTGTCACTCAGACATTCCTCGAAAAATCTCCTGACTTCAAAAGTACGCTCGTCGAGATATTGTCTGCCTATCGTCATCGGAATTACGCTTATTTTTCCCTTTCCGTAGCCGAACGAAGTAAACGCGGGAATTTTCTTCTCCCCGACGGTTATCGTCGGCGGCGGATTAGTACATTTAACGTCGCCTTTTATATCGCAAGGGTTCATAAATACGGTTTTTGCTCCGAAATTGCCGCTCAGTTCCGCATAAGAAACTCTTAGTTCGACGCCGTATCCCACGCCTTGCAAATAGACTATCGGCAACTCGCGATTGACCTTATTCGCTTTAAAGGGCAAATTTTCGGCAAACAGCAGAGCCGTCCGACTGCCTGCAAGGACGAGTTCGCCGCCGTTTTCGGCGTAAGACAACAACTCCGCTTTCAGTTCCGATTCGATTTCGTCGAGATCGGTCACAACAATGGTTTTATAAGCGGATAAGTCGTAACAACCGAGTCTGTCCGAATTTACGAGCGACACGCTCGAACCTGTATCGAGCAGAGCGACTAACGTTCCGAGTAGTTCGACGTTGTAGTCGTTATCACGCCAAAACAGCCACGGATAACCCTTATTACTGTTGTAATACGCTTTTTTCGACCATATTACTCCTAAATCGGGTACAATTTCACCCTTATGGCAATACTCTTTTCTCTCTCTGCAAAACTCGGCGACTTCCGCCCATATCGGAATCGCCCATCCGTCCATAACCGTTCTGTCGGGCGACTGCATATTATAAATCTGATAACCGCCGCCGAGTGAAATCGTCAACGCAGCCTCCTGTTTCAACTGTGCCGCACTCTTGACGTAATGTTTCGGGAAACCTATTCCCCAAG
>CALGVF010000106.1 GCA_937920115.1 uncultured Clostridia bacterium | reverse complement strand
GTAACACGAGTTCGATTCTCGTCCGGGTCACCAAAATCCCGAATGCTGAGGCGTTCGGGATTTTCTTATTTCTCACAATGCTCTTCCCTGATTATATATTATCGCGCAGGTATGGCGGAATTGGCAGACGCGCCGGTCTTAGGAACCGGTGGGTAACCATGCAGGTTCGACCCCTGTTACCTGCACCAAACAAGAATAAAACGAACCCGAGAGAAAATCGTGAGTTCGTTTTATTTTATACAAGAGATTATTTTGGCTTAATCGTTAAGTTAAAATAATCAAAATTTCAATGACAAAAGCCGAAGTCAATCTCCGGCTTTTTCGTTATTTTTGTTATTTTCTTCACAAAATAGTTTTGCAAATTCATTTTCACTTTCTTGCAAGTCCTTTTTTAATATACAATGAAACCAATTTGGTATTAAATATGCCTTTTTCCTATAACTAAAAATTTCAACTTGAAGTTCTTCCACTTCATTCCATATTTCATTCTCTTTTGTTATTTGTTCTTCTATTTTTTCAATATGTTTATACAAATCTTCTTGAGCACTAATGTCGGAATTTAACTTCTTAAAACTATTAAAAAAATATGAGAAAAAGGGAAAAATCGAAGATAATATTGTTATTAAAGACAAAACTTCATAGCGTTGAATTATCACATTTAGAATTACTACTAATGCTAAAAATGAAGCACTAACCATCAATAGAATTAGATATTTTTTTCTTACTGATAAATCCCAGCGGATATTTTGTTTTTGACATTGATATACTGCTTGTTCGTAAGGTAGTGAAGAAAAATCAGAATACCAATTCTTATAATTTTCATTACTTCTATCTTTGTATTTAGAAATCAATTTTAATCTTTCGGACAATGTTAGTTTTTTCGGCGCTAAATATTTTTTACAAGAATTTTTCAAATCAAAAACAACTTCATCAAAGTATTGTTGCATACCAGTGCCATTAAACTTGGCTTTACTAATTTGTTTTCGCAACACCTCTGCTATTACTAAAGACACAAATAATAAAGAAGTTAATATCCCACTTAAAACCATATTATCTATAAAAAATACAAGTATATTTACTACTATGGGATATAATATCAAAAGAAGGGCTAACACTATGATTAATTTTTTCCCGTACGCATAACAACATGCCGCAGTTTTTTGAGCATCAACTAAGCCGACTTGATTTTGACGTTGGAAAATTTGTTTACTATCCTTATTCATATCTTGGAAAATCACTCCCGAATATATCTCGCCATATATTTATTGCTTTTTGCTGATTATTTTCGCTTACTTCAGCGTTTATAGCATTACACGCTTTATTGTAATCATTAGTCGCTCTCACTTGAATTGAATACTTTTCATTATATGATAAGGTATTTATATCACCTTCAATACCTTTTGAATCATAAATGGCATTCCAAATATTATTTTTGATATAATATAAAACATCACGAAAACGTTGTTCTATCCAATCAGGTGTTTTTTCTATGCTATCAAAATAATCTAAAATCATTGTTTCTAAAACATAGGAAACCATTGTCGGCATTTTGCCCCTGCGGTTCCAATACTTCACCAAACGGATTGTGTCTAAAACTTTTCCGCCGTGTTTTTGGTTTATACGTGTTACACGCTCTTGTTCTATACATGGATTTGTAAACTTCCAATGCCCATTCCCATTTGGTATAATGTATTTATCCTGTTCACTACACTTAAAACAAGGGACAATGTCAAACGTCCAATCATAAGACAATAATTCTAATGTCACCGCTTCGCCACGAGAGTGTAATTCTGCCTTATAATAATCTCTTAATTTTTTTAATTCGGATATAAACTTATTTTTGATTTTCGTGGAACTTATGTAGCCATTTGAATCACAATAATCATTAAATTGACAATCATTGTCTTTAATGCTCATTTTCACATTATCCCAAGTGATTGAACTGTATAATGTATTATAGCCACTTAACCCAATCATCATATCAATATCATCAAGTTCTCTGATTTTGGTTTTTCTACTAAATGACCCAAAATACAAATCATTTTTACTTGCCAAATCAAAAAACGTGCCATTTTTACCTAAATCGTGAATATTAGTTTTAAGGTTTTCTCTACCTCTACGAGCCATTTCGGTTTTTATCGAATCCAAATTCACATAATTTTTCATAAATTCGGAAAATGCTGTATTTACTGTCGTTGCCATAAAAACTCCTCATCATTACTTTTCGACATTATTATACAATATTTGGCGTTAAAAGTCAAGTTGACTATACCATATCTCGTGTTTGTTGTGATAAGTTTTACTCAATATATCGTAAAATATTAAAAGCCGAGAGAATTTCTCGGCTTTTGCTAATTCTTTAATCTTCCCATAATAATGTGGTATGTGCGATTGATAAAATCTTCATAATCGTTATAAATTACGCTGTCATTAAACGGGTCATTGATTTTAGTAGAATAATTCATTAAATCGTCATCGTTCAACACGCTTCTGTAATAATCTGCATAATCCGTTGAATTTTCAAAATAATAGTTCAACGCCTTTTCTTTAAGTTTTATGAGAACAACAAGCGTTTTATCGGGTGTATGAAAGAAAACGCTCGGGTCGTCTTTTGATAATTCCAAATACTTGTCCAGATTGTGCGTTGAAATAACATCGTATTTTTTGAATTTACCGCCATTTTCATAATACGGAACCTTCTCAAATATAATAAACACTTGAAAATAGGGAATTGAATTAGCACGTATATTTGCCGTTTCTCCAAGCATATTTTCAAAATAATTATTGCTATTTTGAGAGTAATTTCTCATTACAAATTTAACAGCATATCCGGCAACCGGTTTATTGTTCTTCAAAATTGTAATATCGACGTTTTTTGGGTAATACCGTCCGCCGATACTACCTTCTTTATCGTTGCCATAACCTTGTGACTGTATAGAAAAACCTGCTCCGAGCAATTCTTCCAAATCCGACGCTATATGCCCGTGTAAAGTTTTAAGTTTAGCCGTACTTCTCGAAGTGCCAACTGCTAAATACGTAGCGAACGACTCCTTAATTACTCTTAAAAAATCATCATTTGTCATCATTGCAACATCCCTCCGTCGTATGCTAATTTATAGTCTAAATATGCCTTTATATCCTTTGATGAAAAGGTATAATATCCGCCGCTTTTGTATTTTCCTAATAAAGAAATATAGATTGTAAACTCTTCGCTTGATAAACACTTTTTGATAATGCTTATATCAATACTATCAGACGTGATATATAATCCACTATATACGCCCGTTCCGGCAGGTGCATTTACAATCTTTAAGTCTGCCGACGTCCGCAAAAGGTTATTTATTGCAATTTTGTCTTTATATGTATCGTTAATTGCCTGACTTCTTCCAAAAGCATACCAATACGTATCATCCTTCTTTTCCGAACTACGATTGAGTAATAAATGTTTATTTGCCGACAAGTATTCATATAGAGCAGTATCGCTTTTCAATTTATCTTCCGATATCAATTTTCCGTTTTTATTGTATGGATAGATAATTTTCTTAAACTCCCCACGAGATGCTTTTACAACCGGAATAACATAGTCGGAAGAAAAAGCAAAATCTCCAATAAATACGCTGTCACATAAAGTTGCATAGCCGTTTTTTACTTCGACATCGCAATGTCCTAAATTGAAAAAAACTTTTTTCAACAAGGCTAAATATTTTTTTGTCGCAAAGTAGAAATTCTCGGATATATAGAAATCGTCTGACGATAACGTTTCGACATAATACGGAATGTGATTTTTTTCATCAAATTGATAGTATTCTATCGTTTTGTCTGTGCGGTCTTTTTTGAGAATAGTGATTTCGGTATAGGTAGTAGCATTAAATGCCTGAAAATGCTTTAAGTCAACGATTATATCGACAAGATTTTCACGGACAAATGTTTTTCTCATATAACTGCCAGCAAGGCTATTAAAATAAGAACTTGGAGTGATATAACCCAAAACACCTTTCTCGTTCAACATTTTGAGCCCGATTTCGTAGAAAACGATGTATAAATCCGTCATACCGTCTTGAGCGAATGAAAATGTTTTTGTCAAATCAAGCGACTCATCCAAATTATGCACCCGAACATATGGCGGATTTCCGACAACAAAATCCATTTTCCCATTGAAACGTTTTACGGTCAAAGTGTTTTCGCATTGTATATCCCAGCGGACATTTTCAATACCATATTGCATTGCAATAGCCGTTACATTTTTGATGCATTTTTCACACTCAACAGCATCTATTTCAATGCCGTGGATATACCTTTCTAACTCTTGTTTTAATTCTGCGGGATTATATTTTTTCATTTGTGCTTGTTTGCAATAACGGTCTACAATCTTTGTCAAAAATGCACCGTCCCCGCAACTGTTATCAATTACGTGTTTGCGAATAACGTTATTTTGAGTATATCCGGATAAATCAAGTATATTGTCTACAATGTAGCCGGGTGTATATATACGTCCGTTTGCCTTGCTTGCCGTTAATTCTTTTGCTTTCATTTTATGTACTTATCCTTTGGAAATTTGTTCAGCGAATAATCTATTCGCTGAACAAATTAGGAAAAGAAATACATAAAAATTGTTACTATGGAACAAAACTCGTTTTTTTATCTTGGTAGACTACGCAAATATTGACTTAAGCAATCTTTTTTGATATAATTAAATACATAAATTAGATTATTTTATGTACATTTCACAGCAGTTTTCCAAGGCGGTTCATCATAGCGGCTTTATGCTCTAATAGCGAATGGGCATAGCGATTCAAAGTAACTGTTGGGTTCTTGTGACCGAGTATTTCGGACAACGTTTTTACGTCCATTCCGCACTCTAAGGCGCGAGTTGCAAACGTATGACGTAACGAGTGAAAACCGCGGTGAACAATATTCTGTCTTTTAAGCAGTAATTCAAAACTTCGTTGGTAGGAACGCACCGAAACGGCGTTGCCGTCAGCAGATACCACGAAGTCCGAATTACTGCTTTTCTTTATGCTTTTTAGTTTCGGCAAAAGTTGTTTCGGGAGCGGTATTACTCGGCGTGAAGTAGCGGTTTTCGGCTCGTCAAACACAATTCCGCCGCTTGTATCGTGACAGGAGCAAGAAACCGTCAGCAAGCCTTTTTGCAGGTCTACATCTTTCCACTGTAATGCAATCAATTCGCCTACACGCAAGCCCGTATAAAGACATAAAACGATACCGAACATTTTTGTCTTTTTGCTATCGAATACAGCCGATTCTATTTTCTTTTGCTCGGCAAGCGTAAAACACTCGATTTTACGTTCTTTAAGTTTCGGGCGTTTAATCATATTTGCCGTGTAATCTTTGGTATATCCAAGCAAATGCGCTGTGCGTAATGAATTTTGCAATACCGATATAATTGCATTTACCGTATTTGCGGATAACCCCTTGCCGGTTTTATCGTTTCCGCTCGATAAAAGTTCCGTCACAAACGACTGCAAAGCAATAGGCGTAAGGTCGTTTACGTCTTTATCGCCGATTTTCGGGGCAATGTGCGTGCGTATAAGTTGCTCATAACGGATATAAGTGCGTTCTTTTGCACTCGGTTTTATGTAATTGTTGAGCCATATATTCAGCCAATTTATGTATTTCATTTTTATTGATCCTCCTATGATTTTTAATTGATTTTCTAAACCTTCAAACTCGCAAGGTTTTTGCGACGTTGGCAATTAGGCGTGTGCTTGTTGTTACACAATTTTATGGACGTATCGATAATAGTTATTTGAGTACAAAAAAGTGTATGAATTGAATGTTTTCATACACTTTATCGTTATTTTATTGTGTTTTTGCTTAAATAAGTTATTTTTTAACTCTATGGCGTAAAACGGAAGTAATGTCAATCTTATACACGATATCGATTTCGCGTTCTTTTCCCGTTACGCTTTGAGAACCGCCGATAACAATTCGGTCTATAAGTTCATAGCACATTTCGCGTGTAAGTTCGGGGGCGTTAAGATATTTCTTAATGTCGCGGATAAAGTCGTCGGCAGTATTGCGAGTATTTTCCGTTTCGGTTAATCGCTTTTCAATAACTTGAATTTCTTCGTCAATCGTTTTTTGTTCAGCCGAATATTTTTCAATAAAACCTATACAAATTTCTTCGGGCATTTTGCCTTTAACTCTGTCTTCATAAGCAACCTGCATAAGTCGAGATAATTCGGCAACCCGCTTTTGTTTCGTCTGCAATTCTT
>CALGVF010000105.1 GCA_937920115.1 uncultured Clostridia bacterium | reverse complement strand
AACGTATCATTATCCGTCGGGAAAAAAGTACGTATCGTATTACAAGACGGCAGACCCCATAATAAAGGGCAAGCGTTGCCCCACGGGAACGACGATAGAGCGGCGAAACGGACAAGCCGTCATAACGTACCCGTCGGGGAAGAAATATACGGTATATGCGAAAGAGCAAAAGAGGTATCAGTCGTAGAAAACGAATGATATAAACACAAAAAAATACGGTAGTCCCAACCGAAAGGGAAAAGGAAAAAGAATTATGAGTAAATGGTTAAAAGGCACAATTATAGGAGTAATTATTATACTCCTTTGCAGTATAGTAGGCGTAGTAGCCGTAAAAGCGGCGAACAAAGACAAAGCTGAAACGCTCGGCAGTACTTCGTATGAAATCGGGGCGTTTGACGCAACGGACGGTGCGGAGAAATCGGACGACCATTCTTTGAGATCGAAGTTAATTGACGCAAAGAGATTCGGAAGTGCGGAACTTGCGGCAGACGCAACGGTAACGTACACGTTGTACTACTTCAATGCAGATAAAGAATTTATCGGCAAGAGCGAAGCGTTGACCGACAAGACGGCGGAACTTCCCGCAACTCAGAAAGTCGGCGAAATAACGGAAAATGTAAGGTACTTCAGAGTGCTTATAAGCGTACCGCAGGACGAAGATAAAGTAACGGTCTTTAATAAAGGAAACTTTGTAAAGCAGTTGACTTTAACATTAAAAAGTAAATAAAAAATAACGGAAATACCGTACCGTGTAAAAGCGGTGCGGTATTTTTGGAATAAGGAGTAAGAAATGAAGAAAATAAAAACGACGATAATAATCGTAATAGCGATAGTTCTTGTAACGACCTTAGCAGGTTGTGCGATAAAGATAATGTTAGAAGGAAACGCGGGTGGCGGTTCTTCAAACACTGATAGCGAAGTGATTTCGGCGACGGAATCTAAGTCTGAAAGCGTTTCTGAGTCCGAAGAAGTTTCTGAAAGTACGGAAAAATCCGAGAGCGAGGAACAGAATTCCGACAACGAAATGGCGGCTTTGGAGTTTGAACATTACGTTTCATACGATGCTTTACAGCGAAATATTTGGTACAGAATTGAGAACCCCGATTCAGACCATGCTATATCTTTGACGAGTAAAGACGGCAGTGTGGATATTCTTTGGTCTTACAATGCAGATAAAAAGGTTTTCGAGGAGAGGGATACGAATACGGTCGATATATCGGGTATTATAACGTATGTTTACATTGATAACTATACATATATAAAATTTACGGGTGACGTTTCAACTTATTGTTTTTGTATCAGCGGGAACCCGAACTCCGAACATAAGGTATACGTTCAGATTTTTAACGGCGAAATAGAAGCGGCAGAGTTTGAACAGTATAAATCTTTTACCGTTTTACAAAAAGATATATGGTATAAAATCGACAACACCGACACGAATCATTCTTTAACCCTGTGTAGTAAAGACGGAAGCAGTAAAATAAACTACGATTATTCAAAGGATAAAAAGTTGTTCGAGGTCAGAACGGCGGGCGGAGTAGAGATTTTTGCTATCCCACGATATGTAAATATCGGCGATTATACCTATGTAAAATTTACGGACGACGTATCTGCCTACGTTTTCAGTATAGTAGGAGCCCCGAATACGGAATATAGAGTATACGTTCAGAAAACGGCATAAAGCGGCATAAAAAGGAGGTTAATATGGAAAGAACGATAAATAAAAGAAAAGGTTTAATAATTACGGTATTTACAGTAATAGCGATAATAGCAAGCGTAATGTTTGCAATGGAAACAACGAGCAAGGCAAGTGCGGCAGAGCCGGAAACTATAACCGAGGCGTATTTGGAAAGTCTCGACTATCATAAAATAACGCCTTACAAGAAGGATGTAGGTTATTCTTTGGACTATGAAATACCCTTAGGGCGTTGGATAAAGATATACGTAGGCGAACCGTATTTTTATTTTACGTTGACGACGAGGTCGGCAGATAAAGTCGGGGCGATAGGAGAGGAAAAGACGGTAAACGTTTACGAGATGCGTTTAGGTTATTCTAACGTTGACAGATATGTCGTAAATCCGGATGCGGATATATTAACGATATATTTAAGGTTCCCCGGTGAAAAGTTCAGTTCGGTGGTTTTTCATAGGTTCGAATCGGAAGAGGCATATAATACGACTTTTAAGGGAGCAAGTTATGAGCCGTATATAGGATATGAATTAAAGCCGAGTAATTATACATATCAGGCAATGAGGCTTTGGTATGAGTTTGATTCTGCCGAAGAGGAATTGGCAAATGACGTCTGGTATAAAACGAAAATAACTTCGGACGTAAAGTTTAAATATGTATCTGCAAGTGGGAATAATCAGGAAGAAATGGACTGTTCGAGTTATCCTGCCGGAACGGAAACATTTTTGGACGATATGTATCAGTACGTGAGATTTCCGAGTTCTGTATATTACCGCGTATGGCTATGCCGAATGAGCGAAGAGCAGTACGGTGAATATAAAGAGAGTTTGAGTTATACGCCGTATTTCGGGTATGCAACGGTTTTTCCGACGAATAATGAATTAAAAGCGTTGAAATATAAAGGTTTATCGTTATATAACGGCGATAACCCGTCGGTGGAATATTTGCCCGTAGACCGTTGGATAAAAATGAAGATAGGTTCGTATATACAGTTTAATTGTTCGTCTATATATGGAAAACAAATGCAATTTACTTGCAATGAATTTCCTGTCGGCGCTCAGGTAGTGATTATGGGGGACATTGATTATTACGTAAAGTTCCCGAGCAGTTATTTTGCGAACGTCGGGTATACGCAAATGGATAATACGACTTATCAGCAGGTAATGTCGAATATAGGATATACGCCGAGTATAGAATACGAAACGAGCGAAGAAGACCCCGAAACGCCTGAAACGCCCGACGAGTCGGACAGTTCTTCGGATATATCGTGGAGCGATAGTCAAAACGTAAGTTCGGAAAGTATAAACGATTCTGAAAGCAACGGAAAGAACTTAAAGGGCTTAATCGGCGTAGTATCCGCCGTGGCGGGTATAGTTGTTATATCTGTTGCGGTATATTTTGTACTTGCGGCGTTTAAGTCGAAAGGTCGCAGACGTTAAAAAAAACTTGACGGGCTTGTAGCGGAAGTTATAAGCCCGTCGAAGGAGTTGAAAATGAAAAAGAAAATTTTAATGACAATGCTATTTATAGTATCGGCATTTATGGTGTTTTTCGGTGTAAACGGAATAAACGGAGCGGAACCCGAACAAGCAATGGCTGCGGAGACTTCTTCTACAACTCAGTTTTTCGTTGTGGAAGCGAATAATAAGAATATTCATTATTGGACAGATTCATCTCGAGACAATTATTTGGATATAAAAGTTCAATTTTATATGTCGGACGATATATATAATCGGATAGGTGAGACTACGGGCTGGGTGATAGACGAAATAACTGACGGCGATATTCCTTTTACAAAAGCCCGTCATAGATTTGTAAAGAAACTTGTATTTATGAAGGTAGTCCCTTCATTGGGAGCAAAGATATATTATCAGCATAAAGAATTTAGTTATTTGGATAATAAAGATGTGATTTTTTATGAAATGGAAAAATCAGAATTAAAAAAAGGCGTAAATAGTTTTGATCTAAAAAATTTAGCGGTTTTATATTCAGAGGATGCATGGGAAAGAAGTACAATCTTTAACACGAGAGATGAAGAAGTATGGTTATTCCCTCTTTTAGTAAGCGTAAGAGAAGATCAAAAAACGAAAAGTCCTTTATTACGACCTGTGGAGAATCAACCGATAGAAATTTCGCCGCTTATTCCGTTGATTACTTCGTCTAATTATATAAGTTGCTCCCGGCGAGAGATTGCAGAAGAGGCGTTAAAAACAGTAACGCCGGGGCAATATTCTGTTTAACATATTCGATACCTCAGGTATTATGACGCATTATCAATGATTAACTCTAATGTTCCTGTTATAATAAATTATCGTAGACTTTTAAATGATAATGCAGACGAAATACCATGGGATGGAATGGTTTTTGAAGTTAATGGTTTATACGATCAAAACCCGAGTTACGTATGGGAGGAAGCCTTGCGGTATTGTACCGAAAACGGCGAATTGAGTGATTTCAACGTGATAAGGCGTGCGACATGGCAAATGTCCCCTGTGGACGATTATGAAGTAGGATATATGCAAGATGAGGAAACGCTATTGCTTGCCGACGGGTACGAGTACGACCCGAGTACGCATACGGTAACCGTAAAATATAAGCCTTATCAAGCGAACAGTTACGCTATATTTATACGAACGAACGACCCGAACGCAACGGCATTATTTTTCCGTTCGGCAAGCATAAAGGAAAGCGGCGGAAAGACTACTATAACGTTTAACACGGAGAATTTACAGAAGCGACTTGTAAACAATTTCGGTTGGGAGAGCAATAATACTAATTTCAACAACTACGTAATAATAAACCCGTATGAAAATACCGGTGAAGTGAAAATTACGCAAACGAAAGACAGCGAAGGGAACGTCGATTCAATAATCGTCGAGACGAACGATACAAATAAACTTGTAGATTGTGTAGTAAGACTCGAACTCGAAGTTGTGCCACCCGTCGATTTGACGGTTACGGTAAATTATATCGAACTTGATTTGGACTCGTCGCAAAATATAGTCGAAAAAAATAAGATTTACACGTTGGAAAAGAAGTTGTTATCTACGCACTTTGCGAAGTTGACGAAAGAAGCGTTTTTAAAGGGTATGCATGACGGCAACAACGAACTTGTTTTTGAGAGTCAAAAGGATAAAGTTGAGGCGGGACTTAAATTAAACGACCTTAACGGAAACGCTATTGATAGAATGGAAATTGACGGTATATCCTCATGGCGAAGTTTAGAGACCGCCAAAGGCACTATAACGGTAACGTACAAACGTCATACTCTGTTTCGTATAGAGGACAATCTCGGGTCTTACATAACATATAAACGGGCATATAAAACAAACACTTCTATGTATTACGGCGACGAATTTATAAACGTTTACAGGGGTTACAGAGTACACCGTATAGTGTGTCCCGACGAAAATGCAGAAGTAGAGTTACCCGAAGACTTTGCGAAGTGGTCGGAAG
>CALGVF010000104.1 GCA_937920115.1 uncultured Clostridia bacterium | reverse complement strand
TCGGGTCGGCGTGGGCGATTTCGATATAGCCTTTGAGGTCTGAAAAGGCGATGTTTTCCTTTTTTGCGAGCGGGCTGTTTTCGCTCATTATGAGAGAGTAGGAAAACTCGGTTACTAATTCGTATTGAAAGCCCTTTTCTTCGAGCATCGCCTTGAAATACCTGTCGTAGTCCGCGGCGTAGCGTATAATGCCGAGTTTGTACTCGTGATTCAACATGTTGTTAATCGTCCGCTGAGAGTTCGTTTCCTTGTAGAAAATCTCGGCGGGGTCGTTTGAAAGAGTTTTGGAAAACTCGGCGAACGCTTCGGAAATATAGCACGCTCTCGGCACGGAAATCGAAAATTTCTGTTTCTTCGGCGTCCCTTCTTTGTAAAACTTTTCGACGTCGTCTATCTGTTTCAGTATTTCTTTGCCGTAGTTTAAAAATTCTTCTCCCTGAGGGGTTAGAATCATGCCGTTTTTCGTTCTCTCGAAAATTTGTATGCCGAGGTCGGTTTCGAGTTCTTTTATCGAACGGCTTAAATTCGGAGTAGCGATAAGCAAAGTCTCCGAAGCCTTGCCCATAGAACCGCATTTAGCGACCTCGATTGCGTATTTTAAATGTAAAAGATTCAAGTTTAAACACCGCTTAACGTTATCGTAATTACATTATATCATAAGTCGTAAATAAAATCAACCGCTAAAAACGCCTATTTTTCAACAAATGTTATCAAAATACGCAGTTAAAAAAATGTTACCATCGAATACGTGAGGTGAACTATGGAAATTAAATTCGCTTCGTCCAAAGGTTCGCTATACATTTACCTTCACGGCGAACTCGACGAATACAACGCAAAATCGGCGAAAACCGAAATAGAAAACGCGATAGCGTCCTCGGGAAATCTCAAAAGAGTGGTATTTAACTTTGCCAACACTTCCTTTATGGACAGTACGGGGATAGGCGTCCTTCTCGGCAGATACAAAATGCTGAAAAAAATAGGCGTTCCGATTTACATACAAAATCCGAGCGTAAGCATAAACAAAATACTTCAAATATCGGGTATTTACGAGATAATGCCTAAAATCTGATTCGGGGTGATAATTAAAATATGAAAAATAAAATGTGTTTAAAATTTGATTCGGTATCTGAAAACGGGGGGTTCGCAAGAAACGTAATCGCTTCGTTTTTACTTCCTTTAAACCCGAATATAGGCGAACTTTCGGATATTAAAACCGCCGTTTCGGAAGCGGTGACGAACGCCATCGTACACGGTTATCCCGACAGTGTGGGAGAAGTCTCGATGATAGCGGAAATCGACGAAGAAACCGTACATATCGTCATTTCGGATAACGGGGTAGGGATAGAAAATCTCGAAGAGGCATTAGAACCTTTCTTTACGACAAAGCCCGACGACGAACGCTCGGGAATGGGTTTTACGATAATCAAGACCTTTATGGACGAGGTAAAAGTAATATCGAAACTCAACGTAGGCACGGTCGTGGATATGGTGAAGCGTATTGCTCCGACGAAATGACGAAAAGGGAGTTTTTAAATGCTCGGATCGGAACAGACGTTGTTTTACTTACGAAAAGCCAAAGAGGGCGATAAAAAAGCGAAGGAAATACTGCTCGAAAACAACACTCTGCTCATAAAGAGCATCATAAGAAGGTATAAAAACAAAGGTGTCGAATACGACGATTTATACCAACTCGGCTGTGTCGGGTTTTTAAAGGCGATAAAGAATTTCGACGAGAAATTCGGGGTCGTTTTTTCGACCTACGCCGTGCCTATGATACTCGGCGAGGTCAAGCGTTTTTTAAGAGACGACGGAACCATCAAGGTGTCGAGAATGATAAAGTCTCAGGCTATGAAAATCAACCGTTTCGTCGAGGAATATTCGGGCAAGACGGGCGAAACGCCGACAGTCGAGGAAATATCCGCAGCACTTTCCATAGAACGAGAGGACGTCGTTTTAGCCCTCGACAGTTCCAAAATGCCGCTATCATTATACGACGCTCAGGACGAGGAAAAAGGCGATAAAAAAACCGAACTCATAGACAGAATACCGTCCGACGAACGCGAGGACGATATGGTCGATAAAATACTTTTGAAGAGTATGATAGAGAAACTGCCTCCGAGGGAGAAAAAAATTATAATAATGCGGTATTACCGAGACAACACGCAAAGCGAAATAGCCGAAGCGTTAGGGGTTTCGCAGGTTCAGATTTCGAGAATAGAGAACAAAATTATCGAAACGTTCAAGAAACAAATATGATTTTCTTGACAAAAACGCCCGCCTTAAATATAATTTTCTTATGCGAATGAGAAGAAAAAGCCGATTGGACGAGAGAGTGGAAACAGCCGCGTGCGGCAAACATTTGCTCGTCGTCGAAGGCAGAGAATTTTACGATAAACCCGAAAACGAGAGAAGTCGTATTTTCGACCTTAAACAAGTTTTCGGAAACGACAATCCCGTAAGGCTCGAAATAGGTTGCGGCAAAGGCGGTTTCGCGTTTGAAATCGCAAGGCGTTATCCCGAGATAAATTTTATAGCGGTCGAAAAAATAAGCAACGTAATCATAGAGGCGTGCGAAAAAGCGTACGAATTAAAACCCGAAAATCTGCGTTTTATGAATTGCTGCGCCGAAAATCTGCCGTATTATCTGCCCGAAAGTTCGATAGAGAAGATATATCTGAATTTTTCCTGTCCGTACCCGAAGTTCACATACAGGAACAGGCGACTTACTTATTACCGCTATCTCGAAACGTATAAAAAACTCCTTGTTAAGGGCGGCGAAATCGAAATCAAGACGGACAACAGAAAATTTTTCGAGTTTTCCTTGCAATCGTTCAGCGAAAACGGCTATTTGCTTAAAGATATTTCGCTCGATTTACATTCTGACGATTTAAAGGACAATATCGAAACCGAATACGAAAAAATGTTTGTATCGCAAGGCAAAATCATATACAAGGCAACCGCCTGTTTGAAATAATCGATATATTTCGACTTAAACCCCGATTTTCGTCGGGGTTTTTTCGTTCTATAAAAAAGTCGCGGTCATAAAGTAGTTATAGGAATTATGTTGGAGTTTTTAAGCGAAACCGACCGAGAGATTATAAACGGGCAAAAAGCAAATCTCGAAGAGGTCAGAATACGCATAGGTCAAAAGGCGAAGACGGTCTTTTCCGCAAATGGAGAGAGGTTCGTTGTTGTTCTCGAAAATATCTACGACGGAAACGCGATAGAGGAAATAGTCTATAAATTATGCGACTATTCGCCGTTTTGCAAGGAAGAAAGTCTCAGGCAATGTTTCGTTACTTCAAAAAACGGCGAAAGGGTCGGTATATGCGGAACGGTCGTTTACGATGGCGAAAAAGTCGTAACGGTCAAGGACGTTACCTCGCTCTGCATGCGTTTTCCGAACGAGGTTATAGGTCTTGCCGAGGAATTTGCTGAGAGGTATCTCGGCGGCGTAGAGTCGTGCCTTATCATATCGCCGCCGTTCGGCGGTAAAACGACTTTTCTCCGAGACCTCGGAAGACTGTATTCGGACAAGTACGAAAAGAACGTTTTGTATATCGACGAAAGGGAAGAGTTCTCGGGAAACGGGAAATTTTATCTCGGCAAAAACGCCGACGTATTGAAAAACTCGTCGAAAGAATACGGATTTAAAAACGGCGTGAGAACGCTCAATCCCGACGTTATCGTCTGCGACGAACTTATGAGCGAAGAAGATTTGTCGGCTGTCGCTTATGCTTCGGCTTCGGGGGTAAAAACAATTTCCTCGGCTCATTCCGACAACCTGAAAAACCTTTTAAAAAAACCGTATTTTAAAGAGATTTTTAAACTTTTTACGTTTCAGAAATACGTCGAGTTATCCTACGGAAAAATATTGAACGTTTACGACGGAGAGGGGCGAAAATGCTGAAAATGATCATAGGGTTTTTAATTGTTGCAGCGTGCACGATTATAGGGGCGAATTACTCGGATATTCAAAAAAAAAGAGAAGAGTTTTTCTTTTGTCTCAGCGACTTCAACGCAAGACTTATTATGAATCTCGCATACAAAAAAGAGAACGTAAAGAGAATACTCGAAGAGGAAAAATACGTTCATTTCAAAGAGATTTACGAAAAGGGTCAAAGCGGGCGGACAGAAAATCTTTTCCCGAAATATCTTAGCGACGAGCAGAAGAAAATAGTTTCGGAATATTTTTTAAACGTAGGAAAGGGAGCGACGAAAGCCGAGGAAGAATTTTTAGATTATCAAGGCAAAATCATATCCGAACAACTCGAAATATGCAAGGCTGAAAGGATAAAAAATAAAAATATAGGAGAAAAACTCGGTTTCAGCGTCGGACTCGTAGTTTTTATACTTATCTTGTAATGGGAATAGAAATCGTATTCAAATTAGCCGCGATAGGAATTTTAATAACGGTAATATGTCAGATTTTAAAGAAATCGGGCAACGACGACATAGCGACTTTGGTCGGCTTGGCGGGACTTATAATCGCTTTAACCCTCGTAATCGGTATGATAAGCGAGTTGTTTACTTCCATAAAGGATATTTTCGACCTGTACTGACATGGACGGGCTATATAAAATTATAGCGGTCGGCATAATTTCCGCTTTAATAATTATCTGCCTTAAAAACGCAAATTCGGAACTTGCGGCTCCCGTTTCCGTAGCGGGCGGACTTCTGATTCTTCTGATGACGGTTTCGTATGTAAAAGAATTCGTTTCCTTCTTCGGTGATATAGCGAGCGTTGCGGGGATAGGCGAGGGGATATATAAAATCGTTCTTAAAGTTCTCGCCATATCGTATCTATCGGAGTTTTCGAGCGGAGCGGTCGAGGATCTCGGACAAAAGAATCTATCCGAAAAAATACAGTTCGCAGGCAAGGCGATAATGATCGTACTCGCTATGCCGCTTTTAAAAAATCTCATTGAAAAAGTGGTCGCGTTGCTATGAAAAAGAAAATCGTAATATTTTTCATATTCGCATTGTTTATCGCGTTTTTTACAACAAATTACGCGACGGCGAACGCATCTGAAAATAGCAAAAAGACGGAAAACGAAGTAAACGATTTAATAGACGAAATAGACTTCTCGGGGCTTAACGACTACATAGACGAGACTCTTCCGTTCTTTGCGAAAAGAGGAAATATAGCCGATTATTTT
>CALGVF010000103.1 GCA_937920115.1 uncultured Clostridia bacterium | reverse complement strand
TGGTTTTTAAGTCGCGGGACCAACCGTATTCGCCGTTTTTCTTGTAAACCGCTCCGAAATGAAGTTGAAAATACACTTTTTCGCGTTTGCCCGCGATCGCTCGCCCGAACGGTTCGTAAACGCTGCTCCCGCCCGCGCAAAGGTCGAAAAAGTTTATCCCGTTATCTATCGCCTTTTCGAATACCGCCTGTATTTCTTCGGGCGGGGTCGATTGTATTCCGCCCATTCCTAAACCGAGTACGCCGATTTTCTCGTTCCCTCGGGGTAATTTTCTGTATTCCATTATCCGTCCTGCCTCTCGAACTCCGCCGCCACGTCTTTCAGCAAATTCCTTATCGGAAGATGTTGCGGGCAAGCCGCTTCGCATTTGCCGCATTTTATACAGTCGGAAGCCTTGCCTTTGTTTTTGGTATGCACTTCTCTGTAATAGTAGTCGGCGTTCCATGTGTGATAAATTTTCTTAGCGTTAAGGCACGCAAACAAATCGGGAATGGAAATGTGTTTCGGACAGCCCGCAACGCAATATCTGCACGCCGTGCAAGGAATCATATTCATCGACTTAAAAGTTCTTTTTACGTTCTCTATCGCCGCGGTTTCCCTTTCGTCGAGCGGCTTAAAATCTTTCATAAACGAAAGATTGTCGTTCATCTGCTCTAAATTGCTCATTCCCGAAAGAGTCATAAACACGCCGTCGCTTCCCGCCGCAAAACGGATAGCATAACTCGCCGCGCTGCCGCCGTTCAACTCGTCTATATATTTCTTCGCTTCCTCGGGAAGATTTGCGAGATTGCCGCCCTTTACGGGTTCCATTACTATAACGGGCTTGCCGTATTTGTTGCAAACTTCGAGACATTTCCGCGATTGCACCGCAGGATCGTCGTAATCTACGTAGTTGAGTTGAATCTGAACGACCTCTATCTGCGGATATTCTTTCAAAATCTCTTCGAGTACCTCCGCGGTATCGTGGAACGATATTCCGAAGTATTTTATCTTGCCCTCCGCTTTGAATTGCAAAGCCTGCTCGTAAGCACGGCAACTTTTAAACTTCTCGAAAATGGTTTTCGACTGAGCGTGCATTAAATAAAAATCGAAATAATCGACTCCGCACAATTTCAACTGACTTTCAAAAAACGGTCTTATATCCGCTTCGGTCTTAAAATAAAAGTTGGTCAACTTGTTCGTAAGAACGAACTTCTCTCTTTGGTAGCGGGTGGCTAAACAATCGCGGATAGCCGTTTCGCTCTTTCCGTCGAGGTAGCCGTGAGCAGTATCGAAATAGTTGAAGCCGCTGTCGATAAACAAATCGACCATTTTACTGAACTCGGCGTAATCGACTTTATCGCCGTTCATAGGCAATCGCATACAGCCGAAGCCGAAATTTTTTTGCACTTTTTCAAACATATTTTTCCTCCCGCTTTTAATCGTCCGTTTCAAAATCGACGGCTTTTCTGTCCGTCCTTATCTGTTTACATAATGCCGAAACCTTTAAATGTTCAGGGTGATCTTTATAAATTTCGAGGTCGGCGAGAGTTCTGACTTTCAACACGAGAGCCGCCTCGAAGTCGTTTTTGTCGTTTACGTTTTTACCGACTTCCATATCGACAATCTGCGGAATTACGTTTTTCAGACCTTTAAGTCCGTTTAAAAATTCGTCTACTTTTTCCTCTTCGCCGTCCTTGAATTTCCACATAACGATATGCGTAATCATATGTACAACCTCTTTCATCACAAAATTCATTATATATTCTTGTATGACATATTTTAGCACAAGTTATCCGCAGTGTCAACAGTTATCCGAAACACAACGTAATTATCGGAATTACCGTATAATTTGACTTTAATTCACCTAAAAAAAGAGATTTAAGCGATTGAGAAAAAAATCTGAAAAAGTATGTAAAATCATTTGACAAAGCAAAAAAAAAATAGTATTATAAACGGGCAATATCGGTTGGGTTGTGCGGCAAGCACGGCTTGATTGGTATTAAAATGCGGACATGGCGGAATTGGCAGACGCATAAGACTAAGGATCTTATGAGGCTTTTCTCGTGCAGGTTCAAGTCCTGTTGTCCGCACCACGAAAAAAGGAAGGGTTCTAACCCTTCCTTTTTTCGT
>CALGVF010000102.1 GCA_937920115.1 uncultured Clostridia bacterium | reverse complement strand
CGACTTATCTATGCTCTATGCGATACCCGTCGAAAGTCTCAGAAACTGCTCGGATATCAGTCTTATAGTAACGAAAGATTACGTTCTGCAAGACAGAATGGTTGAAAAGAGAGAAAAAACTCTTACGCCCGTCGAATATACGATAGACGGAACGGCGTATTACAGATTCGACTATAAGGAAGTGAGCGCGAAAGAAATAGGCGACGTACTTATCGCTTATCTCGATTTTACGAAAGGCGAACAGAAATATAATGGCGAAGTTGACAAATACAGTCTTAAAGAGTATGCCGAAGAAAGACTTGCGGCTTCCTCGAACGAATCGTTCAAGAGACTGCTTGTAGACCTTTTAAACTACGGGGCGGCGGCTCAGACCTACTTCGAGTACAAAACGGACGAACTTGTAAACGCCGACTTAACGGAAGACCAAAAGGCTCTCTCCTTAGGCAAATACGACGAAATTACGAAAGCGGTTTCCGACGAAGATACGAGCGAATACGAAGCGGAAATCACGCGTAAGAACATTAAGTTCGGCAACAGGATAGAACTTCTCGTAGCGACGAATTTCGGAGAAAACGATAACCTTGACGGCGTGAGATTGAAAGTAGTTTACACTACCGCAAGCGGCTCGGAAGCGACCTCTTACGTTGACGGCGAGGACTTCGTATACAGGACGGACGTCAACGCTTACACGGCGTATTTCGACGGACTTAAAGCCTCGGAGTTCAGAAGCGTGTTAGAACTCACGCTTATGAGAGGCGACGAAAAGATAAGTATGACGGTAAAATACAGTCTCGACACCTATGCGGCGAACAGACTCGAAGCGAGTGAGGACGAAAACTACAAGGAATTGTTGAAAAAGACCTTGATATATTCTGACAGCGCGAAGAACTATTTTGAAGAAGTATAATATACGGGAGAGTTTGAAAATGAAAGAGAAATGGAATAAACCCTTGTTAATAATTATCCCTGTTGCAGTCGAAGATATAATAACAATGTCCCCGGGCGGCGGAAGCGACAATCCGTTTAGCAGTAAAGACGAGAACTTAGGCGAATGGGACTAAAAAAGAATTTTAAGTTATAAAGAACAACTCTATGTAAAATTAACGTAATTCTATAAACTAACGTAATTCTATAATGGAAAACTTGCTTTATAACGGGAAAACCGCTTTATAACAGAAGCAATGCGTTATAACAGAAACCCCGAGGTTCGGTCTTGAAAAGACCGAGCCGCGGGGTTATCGTTTAATTAAAAATAACAATTAAAGTGCATTATCTTAAAAATATAGTCGTTTTAGCATTTTCGGGACGCCATTTTCTTAAAAATGCAAGCATTTTTAAGAGTTCTATGGGTGCCGTCCCCTACGATTTCACTTCGATTGTATATATCATATTATCAAAATTATTAGATTTCCTTGCCTTCCCCTTTGGGGAAGGTGTCAACGAAGTTGACGGAAGAGGTCAAAATGAAAGCGG
>CALGVF010000101.1 GCA_937920115.1 uncultured Clostridia bacterium | reverse complement strand
CTTACTATGCTTATCGTCTATATCGTTCTGGCTTTTCTGCCGATTGTCGAAATGGTCGGCAACGCGATAACGATTGCGATAGAGAATAGGAAGAAAAAGAAAGACGAAGTACCCGACAAGGACAAAATCGCCAAAGAAATCGACGAACTCGCCGAGAAAAACGCCGAACTCGCAAAGAACGGCGGCGAAGAGCCCAAGGAAGAGACCTCGGAAACGGAAGAGGGCTTCGGCAAGGACAAGAGACGGGAAGTCACCGACAAAATCACGGCTATGCTTAAAAAGGCGGGACTTTACGACGAAGAAGAGAACCGTGAGAACGGCGAAAGCGAAGAAGACGAAGAAAGCGAAGAAAACGGCGAAAAAACCGCGGAAATCGACGGGGAAAGCGGCGGCGTAGAAGAAGAGAAAGCGGGCGAAAAACCTGCGGAAACGGCGGAAGAAACGCCCGAAAATATCGTCTTGACGGACGAGAAACCCGCGGAAGAAGTCGCAGAGAAAGCCGACGAAATTTTAGCGGAAGAACCCGAAGAGAACGCCGAGAAAGAAATCGAGGAAGTCGGAGAAGAAGCCGAAAAAGCGGACGACGAAGTCCTCGAAGAGACAGAAGAGACCGAAGAGAGCGAAGAAGAGGTCGAAGAAATCGAGGAAGCCGAAGAAGAGAAAGAGACCGCCGAAATAGAAGAAACCGAGGAAATTGCGGCAGAAACTAGCGACGGGAACGCAATTCTTGACAAAAAGGAAGATACGGAGTATAATATAAGCGATAGAGAGTTAGAAAGACTGACGGAGATTTATGAAAGAGATATTAGAGTACTTATCGGCAAATTGGATGCCCCTTCTCGTACTTATCGTAGCACTCGGCGTACTCGCCGTAATCGTTGCGACGATAGTCGTGAAAAAGGACAGAGAAAAGCGAGACGAGGAATACGCGAAGATGCTTTGCGACGTTCCGATAGAGAACGTAGAAGCGGACGGAGCGGAAAAGGTAGAGGTAAGAAAGGAACGCGGAAATTCCGAAATGGATTGGTTAAAGGGCAAAATCGGAAGGTCGGGCGTACTTGCCGCAAATGATATTCCCGAGGCTGTAAAAGCCGAAATCGCCCTTAAAGAGCAGAAAGAAAAGGAAGAACGGGAAGCGGAAGAAGCCGCGAGAAAAGCCGCGGAAGAAGCCGACGCCGCTCGGGGCGATAGTGCGGAAAGCGAGTTCGAGGCGATTTCGCCGAAGAAGAAACCGAGCAAACCCAAGGCGAAAAAAGCCGCTAAGTCCAAAAACCCGAAAAAGAACGAAGAGTCCGCTACCGAAATCGAGATCGAAAAACCTGCCGAAATCGAGGTCGAAGAGCCGAAAAAAGTAGCGAAAAAAGAGGAAATCGAGGAAAAAGCGGAAGCAGAGACGGTAGTTACGGCGACGGAAACAGCGGAAGCGGAGAAAGCGGAAGAAGCAAACGCAGGCGAAAAGGCGACCTCGGCAGAAGTAAAAGACGAAGAAACCGCCGAAGAAATCGCTACCGCCGCGGAGGAAAAGACTTCCGAAAACGGTACCGCTGAGGAAGAAGCGGAAAACCCCGTCGTCGCTACGGAAGAAAAACCCGAAGAAACCGAGTCGGCGGCGACCGAGGAAACGGGCGAAGCGGAAACGAAAGAAGAGGAACTTACTTCGGAAAACGGCGAAAAAGTCGGAGAAACCGAAGCGGAACAATTAAATTTATTTACGGAGGATTATATGGCAAACGACGAAAAAGCGACCAAGAAAGTCGCAGGTAAATGGATGGTCAAGGAAAAGGGCGAGGGCGAGTACGTCGCGTTCCTGTACGCGAACAACAAAGAAGTTTTGCTGACGAGCGAAACGTATTCGACGGTAGACGGAGCGAAAAAAGGCGTAGCGACGATACAAAAGAACGCTACGGACGAGAATTTCGCAGTTTACAAGGATAAAAACAAGCACTTTTACTTCAAACTCAAAAACTCGAAGAACAGATTTTTATGCGTCGGCGAGACCTACCCGAACAGAAACGCATGCCTGAATTCAATCGAATCGGTTAAGAAATTCGTCGATTCGCCCATATCTGACGCGGTAGAAAAGGATATAACGCTTATCAAATATGTTCCGACGCCCGAGGACAAATTGCCGCAGAAGAAGTATAGCGGCAAGTGGATAATAAAAGAGGAAGACGGCGAATACACGGCTGAACTTCACGCTTCCAACGGCGAACTTTTGTTAAGCAGCGAGTCTTACGCTTCCTACGCTTCGGCGAAAGACGCTATCGAGAACATAAGTCAAAACGGAATTGCGGGCAATTTCATAGTAGATAGCGACAAGAAAGGCAGATACTTTTTCAAACTGAGAAACGCGACGAAAGTGACCTTATGCGTAGGCGAGACGTACTCGCAGTTGCAAGCGTGTTTAAGTGCGATAGACAGCGTAAGGAGTTTCTTAAAGACTGCGAAACTCGCCGACAATCAGTAATCGGCAGGGAAACATACTTTATACCGAAA
>CALGVF010000100.1 GCA_937920115.1 uncultured Clostridia bacterium | reverse complement strand
CACTCCTTTTGGGGCAAATCTCGTTTTTTTTCGATACTTCCGAGAGTTATCGTCTTTCGGTTTAACGTTATAGCATAGATAAAATCGGAAGTAAACGGCGATAAATATTGCTTAAAATTTATATTACACTACCCCCGACGCAATGTTTCTCGCTTTTCGTTGACTTCCGTCCTAAAATTTTTAATTGTGTTTTTTGTATCCTTTCTCTATGCTACCCCGTTTTTGCCGAAAGGCGAAAAATCTCGGAGGTATCCTATTATGGAAAAAATTACGGTTACAAAAATAGATGTGGGTGATGACGCGGTTATTACCGCCAACAATATCATCCGTATGGGAGAAGTATTTGCGTTGTGTTCCTTAAAATACCGCATTACCAGAACAGGAATTAACTTTCATCGACTTTATCAAGGTTTAATTCACGATATTTATAGTAAGAAAGATAATCTCGACCCGTATACGGACGGTTACGATATAGCAAATACAGCCATTGTGTTTTTATGTCAGCATATAGGCAAGCGTTTAGGCGATATAATTCCCGACCGCTACGGAAAATCTGCAACAATTCGTCAATGCTGTTTCAGATACGTTGACTCTTATGTTTTCAGACAGTATGTTGCACCATCCGAATCGTCTGTCAGCCTTGACGAAACAATAAAACTCCCGACTTCCGACCTCGAAAACTATATTTCATCCGAGGACGATTACAACGCTGTCGACAGAAAAATATCCGAAATGAATCTTACGCAAAGCGAAAATAACGTTTTGGAATGTTATATGTGCGGTCTCGGTCATGTTGAAACGGCGAAAACACTGAACGTAAATCGTACAACCGTATGGAGATGTCGTCAAAGACTTATTAAAAAATACAACAAAACTTTTCGCTGATTAAAAGTTAAAAAAGCCACTTTGGCGATTAGACGTGTGCTTGTCTTTTTTACAAGTCGGCTCGGCTTCGCCTCGCCGAAGACAAGCACACGTCCGTTCAATCCAATAATCAACCCGATAAAAAACGACGGGGAGCGGCGTTCGCGCTAACCCGCTTGCGAAACGCCGCTCTTTCCCGTCCGTCGTAATTTTTATAACTTTTATTTTTTATCTGTCATCTTAATTTCTTGCGATAATTGTGATTCAATATCGCGTTTCCCGTACATAACGCGAATCACGGTTACTGTCTTATTATCGTTATCGGCTATGTAAAACACGAAATAATTATCGACGCTCATTAACGCAAGTTCTTTTCTTTCCACGGCTCTTTATCGTATACGCGGTATC
Organism: uncultured Clostridia bacterium; assembly: GCA_937920115.1. GTDB lineage: Bacteria > Bacillota > Clostridia > Christensenellales > Borkfalkiaceae > UBA10281. The sequence goes on along the minus strand of CALGVF010000100.1, from coordinate 950 downwards.
TCTCGGGCATTTCTTCAAGACTCATTACAGCCTGTTCTATTCTGTCTATTTGTTTTAACGCGGTTTCACCTGCCAATAATTTATAAATCAAATAATCGGTAATGGAACTTAAATCTTCTTCCGCTTTTTCGGTTGTAAATACTTGATACTTCATATGTTATACTTTTTGCGAATATTTGAAAAAACTTCGGCTGCGGGCTTTACTCGACCATTTGCGATATCATCAAGCCCTTTTTGTATTTCCGCATTAAACTCCTCTTGCGTCATATTCCCTACGTCAATCGGATGTGCAGGCAATTTTACTTCAAAAGGCAATCCTCCCTGAAGTATAATTTGTTTATAAAACATGTTGATTGCATTCGATGCTGGTATTCCGAGTTGTGAAAGTATAGCCTCCGCTTCGTTTTTTACGTTCGGTTCTATTCTTGCATATAAATTCGCAGATTTAGCCATTATAGCACCTCCAATTTTATTTTGTTTCTCTGCGTTTATATTATACTCAATTGTACGGACAAAAGCAATACATTTTATAAGTTTTTTAAAATTTTTTTTTAATTTTATAATTCGTTACATACTGCGTGTAATTTCCGCCAACTAACTCTAATTGCATTTAGAAATTTGTTTTATAGTATCAAGGTTGTCGGTCAATCCGCTTTTCCGTCGGAAGCAACTATTTTCAACCCCTTACAAAACGTAAGGAGTTCATTTCTTTCTTTTTTTACAATTTTTTATACATTCCGGTAATTCCTCGGTTCCGCACTATTCACCAGAATTCCAACAATGTCTACAACCGAAAAATCCCATTCCTCTACATCGGAATTCCATCATTTTAATTGTTTCGTCTTATAAAAACATTACGTAATAAATCGGCAAATACGTTATTTTACCGACAGTTTTAACTTCTCTTCGATTAGACAAAACGTATGCTTTTTTTACGTTATAATCGTCAT
>CALGVF010000099.1 GCA_937920115.1 uncultured Clostridia bacterium | reverse complement strand
AACTACGAAATAAAACTTCTTGCGGGGAAGTTGAACGACTACAACGTAAAAAGGCAGTCGGAATGTGAAGCCCTCTACGAAGAAGCGAAGAAAAAAATAAAAGACAAGCCCTATTCCGCAAGGGTGATAATGCTCGCCGATAAAAAATGGCGTTCGGGCGTTATCGGAATCGTTGCGGCGAGACTTGCCGAAGAATATTCGAGACCCGCTATCTTGTTCTGCGAAAAAGACGGCGTATTGAGAGGAAGTGCGAGGTCTGTTGACGGCATAAACCTATACAAGGCGATTTCGTCTGCGGCAGACCTTACCGAAACCTTCGGCGGTCACTCGCAGGCTGCGGGCGTGAGCGTTAAAAAGGAAAACATAGAGGAGTTCGAGCGTAGAGTCAACGATTATCTCGTCGAAAACTATGATTCTTCGGCGTTCTATAAGGATATAACCGTGGACGGCTACGCGGACGAGAAATTCGATATGTCGTTCGCGAGGGAACTCGAAAGGTTAGAGCCTTGCGGAACGGGCAACCCGAAACCGCTGTTCGCGGTCGAGTTCTGCGAAGCGGGAGCGACCCCGATAAAATACGGCTCGTCGCACGTTTCTTTTTCCGTATCTAACCTCGATTACCTCTATTTCGGCGGCTACGACGATTTGCGACTTCTGAACGCCCCGAACAAGAAGACGGCGATATTCGAGCCGAACATATCCGAATTTAACGGCAGAACGAGTTTAAAAGGTTATATAAGAGGAGTTTACACCTCTTTCGACGACGGAGAGGAGGCAAAAATCGCGTTGTTTGAAAACCAACTGAGAGCCGACGACGAAAGTACGAACTATACCGAAATCGACTCGGCGACCGCTCAGAAAATGATTGATAGAGCGATAAAAGAGGTTTACGGAACCTTATTCGTCGTAGACGATTTGTCGGTCGCGGCGAAATATAAGGGTCTCGACAAGTTCGACGAGTGCGTGCTTAAAAAGACTACGAAAGGCAATTTAAACACTGTCTGTTACGGTTTTATTCCGAGCGAAATCGGCGATTACGAGAGGGTCGTATTCTTGGATAAACCCCTCTATATGCCGATTATCGGGGTAAAAACATACGTCAATACCGAGTACGGCGGTTTCGATTTCACGCGGGTTACTACGGACAGAAATACGCTTATCGGAATATATCTGAAATTGAAGGAATTGCAGGGCGGGTTCGCTTCGGCGAGCGACGCAATGAAGAAAACGGCGTTTAACGCGACGAGAGAAGAGGTTTCGTTCGCGATAAGGGTTTTCTACGAACTGAAACTTTTGACTTATAAAGGCGGTCGCTTTTTCGTCGAGAGCGGTAAAAAATGCGACCTCAATCAATCGAAAATTTACGTCAGGGTAAAAGAATGTACGACGAAATACTGAAAAGCATAGCGAAATATCCTGTAAGCGAGCAGGAAGTATTAAGCAAGGCGTTTTATTACGCGAAAAAGGCTCACGAAGGTCAGAAAAGGGCTTCGGGCGAAGAATATTTTACGCACCCCGTGGCGGTTGCGCAGATTCTTGTAGACCTCGGTATGGACTATCATAGCGTGGCGGCTTCCTTTTTGCACGACGTAATCGAAGACACGCCCGTTTCCGAGGGCGATATAAAGGAAGAGTTCGGCGAGGAAATTCTCGAACTCGTTGTCGGGGTCACGAAACTCGACAAAATCGAATTTAAGAGTCAGGAAGAAGAACAGGCGGAAAATTTCAAAAAAATATTCGTCTCGATGGCTAAGGACATAAGGGTTATCATTATCAAATTAGCCGACAGACTTCACAATATGCGTTCGCTCAACTTCCTTTCGCACGAACGGCAACTGAGAATGGCTCGCGAAACTCTCGATATTTACGCTCCGCTTGCGGG
>CALGVF010000098.1 GCA_937920115.1 uncultured Clostridia bacterium | reverse complement strand
GATTTAAGAGACGACTTTTTCCTTATCGGAGTGAGTACGGGCGACGTTTCGTGGACTGATCAGACTGCGAACGGTCACAATTCAAACGTAGGCGTAAAGATAAACGGCGTAACGCAGTCCGTAGAGGTATGTTATTACGGCGACGACAAAACGGCGTATTTTATAGTGCCTTACACGCTCGCTCCCGAGGATATGACTTCCTCTCTGATAATTCCGTCGGGTACCGTTCTCGACAAAATCGTTACGAAAAACGAATTGCTTTACAACCTGAAAGGGCATAGCGAAATCAAAACGAACGTTCGCAGGTCGAACGCGACTTTCGCGAGCGGAGCGACTCAGGACGGAAGCAAGAGATATCTTATCTATATCGAAACGGGAGCGGAGACGGCTGACGACGCGTGGACTCCGAATAAATTTCTTTTAGACGGAAAGGCGGTAACGCCGAACGTGGCGAACTCGGGTACGGAATACTTTGTCTGTCTCGATTATTCCTTCTTCGGCGAAAACATAACTTCGTATACGCAGATTACCGACGAACACCTGCTCACTATTCCCGCAGGTACGGGGATAGGTTCGATCGTGGTCGAAAACGAACTGAATGTCTATATCGCGGGTTCTTCGATAGGCGTGACTTCGAGATATTTAAAACTCGGCGTTACGGGTATGGGAGCGAGAGCGAAACAGGACAGCAGATGGTATATCGGTATGACGACCGATAAAGAGACCGCGGCGAGCGATTACGCTTCTTACGGCAACGCTACGGTTAAAGTCGGAAGCGAAAATAAGACCGTGGAAATATTGAGTCTCGACAAAGGAATAGTTTTCTTTGCTCCGTTCGATTTGATTTCCAAAGATTATACGGGCAAAGTCACGATTCCCGCGGGAACGAAAACCTCGGGCGGGACGGCAGGCTATATCGAATTTACGAACGAATTTACGATCGCCCTTAAAAGCGACGGATATATCGACGAATACGCTTTATATACGGCTACGCTGAACTTCAACGGAACGAAAGTTACGGAAGTTACGTTCGATGTATTCGACAGGGAACAGAAACTCGCCGCTCTCAAAGCCGCCAAGGAAACTATCCCCGCGGTAGAGCATTACGAGTTCGTCATCGAGAATCTTCCCGAGGAACTTCCCATGCAGAACGTGACTTACGAAATCAAGCAGGTTCCCGTTAAATACAGCGTTACTTTCGACGGAGAAAACGAAACGAAAGTCGCGTACGGCGAAAAGATAACGAAACCCGAAAATCCGACGAAAGCCCCGACCGAGACGACCGTATATACTTTCAAAGGTTGGTTCGTAGGCGATAACGAATGGAATTTCGAGGAAGACACTGTATCGGGCGATACCGCTCTCGTAGCGAAATACGACGAAGCGGTCAGAAAATATAAGGTCACGTTCGACGGCGAAAACGAAACCGAAGTCGAATACGATACGCTTCTCACTAAGCCCGAAGACCCGACGAAAGCGGCGACCGAAACTACCGTGTATACCTTCAAAGGTTGGTTCGACGGCGAAAAAGAATGGAATTTCGAGACCGATAAGGTCAAAAAAGATACCGCCCTCGTAGCGAAATATGACGAAGCGGACAGACTTTATACCGTTACCGTCAAATATACGGGCGTTGAAAAAGCCGACGGAACGATAAAGGCGAAATACAACGAAAAACTCGATTTAACGAATTTTGAACTCGACGGATATACTTATAAAGTCAAGAAAGGCGGCGTTGAAATAACCGAACTCACGGTTAAAGGCGACGACGAAATAACCGTTGCTTACGAGAAAAACTCCGACCCCGAACCGACCGAAAGCGTAGACCCCTCGGAGAGCGGAAGCGGTTCGGAGACGAATAAGCCGACGGGAAGCGAGTCTTTGACGGGCGACAGCAAATCGGAAGGCAAAAGCGGCTGTTTCGGCGGTATAGCGGGAGCGTCTGCGGGCGTGTTCGCGACTTTACTCGGCATGGTTGCAATTTTAAGAAAAAGGCGTTAAAAAATTAAACTTTCCCTCGTCCTGA